>JAFCZV010000013.1 GCA_019314155.1 Deltaproteobacteria bacterium | reverse complement strand
CAAAAACTGATAGAAGCCCATTTGGTTGATGGGAACATGCAACCTGGAAAAGAGATCGGCCTTAAAATCGATCAAACCCTCACCCAAGATGCCACTGGGACTATGGTCATGCTAGAATTTGAAGCGATGCAGATTCCACGAGTGAAAACAGAGATCTCAGCCCAATACGTCGACCACAATTTACTGCAAACCGATTTTAAAAATGCCGACGATCACTTGTTTTTATGGAGTTGCTGTCAAAAGTTTGGTGTCTGGTACAGTCGTCCGGGAAACGGGGTCAGTCATCCGGTGCATATGGAACGGTTCGGGATCCCAGGAAAAACTTTGCTGGGTTCGGACAGCCATACCACGGCAGCCGGATCATTGGGCATGCTGGCCGTGGGAGCAGGTGGGCTGGAAGTCGCCATGGCCATGGCCGGGGAACCTATCTATATTAAAATGCCCAAAATCATGGGGGTTCGGTTGACCGGCAGCCTGCCCGATTGGGTCAGCGCAAAAGACGTGATTTTGGAAATGCTTCGGAGGCATGGCGTCAATGGCGGATTTGGTAAAATCATTGAATACTATGGGCCGGGATTAAACTGTCTGTCGGCTATGGACCGGCAAGTGATTGCCAACATGGGAACCGAGCTGGGTGCCACGACCACAGTTTTCCCATCAGATGAGGCTGTGCAAAGATTTTTACAAACCCAGGGTCGAGAAAAAGCCTGGACTTCCATTCTGCCCGATGAAGATGCCGCCTATGACGAAACCGATGAAATCGATTTGTCCGGTTTAGAGCCGTTGATTGCGCTGCCGAGCAGTCCCGGCAATGTTGTCTCAGTAAAAGAGGTCGCAGGCCGCGAGATTTACCAGTCTTATATCGGTTCATCTGCCAATCCGGGGTTTCGAGATTTTGCCATACCTGCCCTAATGGTAGAAGGAAGGCAAGTCCATGGTCGTGTTTCTTTTGATATCAATCCCACATCGCGACAAATACTGGAAAATTTGACGGCGAAAGGGTTTTTAGAAAAGCTAATCCGTTCCGGAGCGCGGATTCATCAGGCTGGATGTAACGGCTGCATTGGTATGGGACAGGCACCAGCTACCGGAAAAATCAGCCTGCGAACAGTACCTCGCAATTTCCCCGGTCGATCCGGCACCAAAGAGGATCAAGTCTATTTGTGCAGTCCGGAAACAGCGACTGCTTCAGCATTAACCGGTGTCATCACCGACCCTCGCACACTGGACATACCTTATCCTCACTATGAAGAGCCCCAGGTAATTCAAATCAATACCCAGATGTTAATCGCTCCTCCGGATTCAGGAAAAGACGTCAAGCTTGAAAAAGGTCCAAACATCAAACCCCTACCACCGTTCGATCCGTTACCCAATACCATTTCCGGTAAGGTTCTTCTGAAAGTCGGAGATAATATTTCCACTGATGAGATCATGCCTGCAGGCGCTAAAATTCTACCTTTCCGCAGCAATATTCCGGAAATTAGCAAATATGCCTTTAGCCGGATCGATGAAAGATTTTATCATCGGGCCATACAGCACCAGAAAAAGGGCTTTGTAGTGGTGGGAGGAAACAATTACGGACAAGGATCCAGCCGTGAACACGCTGCACTGGCCCCTCGTTATCTGGGTCTTAAAATCGTCATCGTCAAAAGTTTTGCGCGTATCCACTGGCAGAATTTAATCAACTTTGGAATATTGCCGCTTACCTTTGTCGATTCTGTAGACTACGATAAAACTGAGCAGGGAGATGAACTCGAAACTTTAGATATTCGTCGGGAACTGAGTCAGGGCAAACGCATCCGAATCACCAACAAAACTAAAAATGAAACTTATGAAACGGAACATGCGTTGACTGAACGCCAGTTAGAAATGGTTATGGTAGGGAGTCTGATCAACGTCGTGCGAAAAAGACAATAAGGAGGGCATGAAATACCATGAATGCTCAAAAACTATATGAAGTGATGAAAAAGGTTCAGGAACCCAAAGGATGTTTTTTTAATAAAAACAAAGAAAGAACTTTTGAGCTTTTAGAAGCCCTAATTACGAATAAAGACCGTTACGGGTACATGGGGTGTCCCTGCCGTTTGCTGTCAGGTGACAGAAAAGCCGACCGGGATATCATCTGTCCATGCATCTACAGTATGCCGGATATCGAAGAATATGGCAGTTGTTACTGCAATCTTTATGTTTCAGAAGAATGGAATGACGGCAAAATTCCTCACGAATATGTTCCGGAACGACGACCCGCAGAAAAGATTTCTTTCTGAAGGAAGTGGAAAGTACACCATGTTTTAGAAGGTAATCCCCTTATTTCAGGTATTATAGTACCGATGCCAATGTTGACGAAAGCGTTTAAATGAATATTTTAAATCATGCCCGACACTTTACGAATGTTTGATGAACAACATGTTTCATGAAATATTCGCAGTATTTTTTTTGTTGGGATGCGATACGAAAAAATCTATTTAAATTGAACACATAAATCAACCACGGTTGATTTTTTTTATACAGATGGAGGTGTTATTATGATCCACAAATTAAAACTACTTCCATATGATTATGATGCTCTGGAGCCTTATATCGATGAACAAACCATGAGGATCCATCACACAAAGCATCATCAGACATATATTGATAAATTAAACGCCGCTTTAGAGGGACAAGAGGCGTTACAAGATATGAAACCGGAAGAGTTGCTGAAGAATCTGAACACGATTCCGGAAACCATCAGAACTGCCGTGAGAAATCACGGCGGCGGACATGTGAATCATTCGTTCTTCTGGCCTTTATTGAAGAAAAATGCAACATTTGAAGGAAAAGTGAAAGACGCCATCAATGCCAGGTTCGGGGATTTTGATAGTTTCAAAAAGGCGTTTTCCAGTGCAGCCGCCCTGCTCTTTGGGAGCGGCTGGACATGGCTGGTATTGGATAACAATGATCTACAGATTATAACCACCCCAAACCAGGATAGTCCTTTGAGCCAAGGTAAAACACCTTTGTTGGGACTCGATGTTTGGGAACATGCCTATTATTTAAAATATCAGAACCGCAGACCTGAGTATATTGAGGCGTTTTTTAATGTGATTAACTGGAATAAAGTTGACGAATATTTTAGAACGGCGAGTTGATCGGCTTAGATTTAAAAATAATAAAAGGGGCCAGCCCTGAAAATCGCGCGGTCTCATGCGTGCTTCCATTCAAGGGCTGACCCCACTTTATCCGGTCTAAATCGGTGATATAACCGGATTAACTCCGAACCGTTATCTACAAATATTGCAGGAAGTCAGGCATTGTTCATAGTTTTGGTTTCGACGATCGTCTTCTGTACTTACATCCGGATGCCTCCAGTATTTATGAATGCATTCGCTGATGCAAAGTTGTTCTTTTCTGGAAACTTTTTTTCTTTCATCGTCCAGCCCTCCTTTCTAAAAGGATTAAGACAATTTAAACATTGTCCACACTTAACCTAATCATCATTTATGTTCATGCAAAACTCCCCGACGCATCCATTGGTTAATGTGTTCGTTTCTTTTGCAATCCATCATCTCTATAAAAACGCCAATCATGATTTACAATAAGACGCGCACCTTTTTGGTAGGTTAGATACGAAGATGCCCACTGCAAAAGAACCACAAACTTATTTTTAAATCCAATCAGGTAATAAATATGAACAAATAACCAGACAATCCACGCCCAAAAACCACCTAATTTTAGCCTCCCGATTTCAAGTACAGCGTTGTTTCTGCCTATGGTTGCCAGCTGTCCTTTATCGATATAATGAAATTTTTCTCTGGGTTTGTCTCCTAACTCTTTAAGAATGTTTTTTGCTATAAAGTGTCCTTGCTGAAGTGCAACAGGTGCAATTCCATGGAGTGGTTTACCGGTTTGATGGGAGAAATGAGCCTGATCGCCTGCAACAAAAATTTCCGGATAGTGTTTTAGGCTCAGGTCCGGCTCAACAACTATTCGACCCATTGAATCTAATTCACCTTTAAGCTGTCTATTAAGACTTGAGGCCTGAATACCTGCTGCCCAAAGAACTGTGGCCGCTTCGATTCTTTCATCCCCCATATTGACACCATCCACATCGATTTTTGTCACTTTTTTAAAGATTCGAACTTGGACACCCAATTTTTCCAAGTGACGACTTGCGCGCAAAGAAAGCTTCTCTGAAAAGTTAGGTAAAATTCGAGGACCAGCTTCGATCAGGATAATACGGGTTCGCTTTGGATCAATATTTCTAAAATCTTTTGCAAAAGTAAAGCGGCTTAATTCAGATAGAGCGCCTGCCAATTCAACACCTGTGCTTCCGCCGCCCACAATAACAAACGTTAGCAACTTAACTTTTTTATCGCTGTCATTTTCTGTTTCTGCATTTTCGAATGCGGTGAGAACTCTTCGTCTAATTTCGATGGCTTGTTCGATGGTTTTAAGTCCCGGAGCGTTTTCCTCCCATACTTCATTCCCAAAATAGAAATGACGAGCACCACAGGCCATAATTAGGTAATCATACCTGAATTCCCCAACATTCGTTAAGACGGATTTAGTATCCGCCTTAATTTTATGGACTTTTCCCTGAAACACTTTGATATTATTGTACCTTGAAAAAATATTGCGAATAGGAACCGCAATTTCGGCAGGACTCAGCGCCGCCGCCGCAACCTGATATAATAAAGGTTGGAAAAGGTGATAATTCTTTTGATCGATGATGATCACCTCTAACCCTTTTACTCCGGCAAATACTTTAGCGGCATTAAGACCGGCAAATCCGCTTCCCAAGATAAGTACTCGTGCCATGTACTACCTCATGAATGATGTTCTACTTGTCGAAATATTTTCTCAGCGTATCCACATTTTCTTCATGCTGTATTTTTATCGCTTTCAGGAACCAGTATGCTGATCCGGCTGGTAGATTAAAGCGAAACTCCTTGACTTTACGCGCTACCCATGCTTGACCGCGAATCAGAAGCTGTATCTTTTCATCCAGATTGTCCAGTGCGCGTATTTTATCCACGAACGCTCCTGTTTTGTCGCTGGGCTTGGCATTGAGATCATGAATAAGGCTCACCAAAATTCGGCAGTTGACGCCCTCATCCCGTAAAAACTTTTTCAAAATAGGCTTTAATTGTTGATCCTCGACTTGCATATTCAGCTCATTCAAGACCGTTACACCAGCGCGTTCCGCTTCGAGCAGCATGTTGTAAAAATTTAAAAGTGTCGTTGTTTCTGTTTCACTCATTATAATCCTCCTTGCCGAAAATGACCGCAATTAACGCGGTGACTCTCCCGAGTGGATGTAGTGCCTTGGCAGTGTGCATCACCGCAATGGCCGTTTCAACAGCTACCGGTGCTGCCAACCACATATGTAAAACAGGATAAACACACATTAGCGTGTTATGTGACTGTCTTTTTGCCGATCACGATAGATAACGGCCAACAAACTTCCATAATGGCCGAACTGTTATCCCATAACTTGGTTAATTCTTTTTCAATCGATTCAACCGGATCATTACCTTTATTATCCTTGTAGCGCTTTACAGCAGACCAGGTACTAAGGTAACCAATAAGTTGCTTGATTGTCCATTTTGCTGACATGCGAAAAGATGGACTCGGTAATTTATAGAACGGAAAAGGAATATTTTCATATCCATTTTCGACGAGTTTTCTTTCAGGCGGCCAAAATTCACCAACGACATTAAAATAAAAATATTTGATAACGGAGTCTATTTCTGGAGATATAGTAAGCAAATTATATGTCCAAGCCGCAATAATACCATCTTGTTTCAAAACCCGATCAGCTTCCTTGTAGAACTGGTCAAATTCAAACCAGTGTAATGCTTGTGCTACAGCTATCAAGTCCATCGACTCCGTCTGGATTGTAGTTTTATGGGCAGGTGCTACTTTGTATGAAATTTTTTTATGATGGATTGCATTTTTGATCTGCTGCTCACTGGCATCAGTGGCAATTACTTTTTGGAAATATTTTACCAAACCACGAGCGGCTTGCCCTGACCCTGTCGCACAGTCCCACGCAAGATCATGCCCCGGTGTTATTGATGATAAGAATTTAAATAGCACTGCCGGATAATCGGGACGATATTTACTGTATTTTTCAGAGTGAACAGAAAAATGGTCTTTAAAGTTATTCTTACCCATTAATTAATGTAATCCTATGTTCAATATAATGAGACTATTCTTTTGATGGCTTTCCCTCAACACATTTTATACATCGGCAATATATATCCCACAATCATTGCAGTGAAGTCTTCGACAAACCTGGCATTGTGTTATTACGTTGCTGATATCTCCCTCGTAATCATTGCCGCAGGCGCCGCATACGAATTGAATATCCTCTGTCATCTTTCCATCTTCTATCAATGTTTAAATTTAACACTGTGTTAAACAAAAATTAAGACCAGCATAATGAAAGTCAAGGAATTGGCTCATGGTTGATGCTTCTATCTTGGATTGGGATGCTGACATGATATTGAAGTAAAAATCTATTTACTTATCAGGAAGCCGGAATGGAATATAAGAGATAGTCTTCAGCTTTTTGATGAAATATTACTAAAAATCAGGCTACACAACCTAAAACTGCAAATACACCTCGATTCTAGATAACTTGCAAAGAAAACAACTATCTGATTTGGAAGATATTTTGACGATATCTTTTGGGTGTCACATTAATTCAGAAGGTTGGTAGTCGCTAAAAAATTCATGGTCTGAAGGAAATGTCACCATAACAGAAAATGTGAATGTTGGATAAATTTGTATTTGACTTCAGTGCGACGCTGTTTATCTTAAGTTATCGTTAAGCGGCTATCCCGAGTATTACACAAGTTGTCCGGGTCTTTATTATTAGCAGCTTACTTAAATGAATAATAAATTGCAAAAAAGGAGGAAACTCCAATGAGTGATATACTAAAAAGAGATATTTCAGGAGAATGTGAAGGAGAATGCCGAGATCGTGTAAGAGAAGGCGAAGAAGAACGCCAGAATGATATTAGCGCTTCCGATGTTGAATCTCCAGAATCCTATCTGGACGCAAAATGGGCGAGATCTAGAAATGAACAGCCCGGCGTTTTTGGCGGTCACGTGTAAAACCGGCGTCCATGAGTGAATGTAATCTTAAAAAAGATTATTGGCATCGAAATTAAAACAAAATCCTGATAATAAATATTGGAAAAAGGGTAGATGTTTCTGTTACCCTTTTTCTATTATAGAACAAGGTCTTTGTTCCAAGTCAGAGATGATTGAGCCATGTCTGCAGAAAGACAAACTGGAAAAAGAAAGAATTGATTAACTACTTTACAAATAGTACAGGCATAAACAATTTGATGTCTATTCCAGACATCTAAAAGGATCATTGAAAACCGGACCGATTTCAACTATTTTGTGGCTACTGACTTGCGAATATGTCAAGAAGATCTTATATTGTTATTAAATCCCATAAAGAAGGAGGGATAACGATGCCAATATTTGAATACAATTGTGAGGATTGCAGCTATAAATTTAACCAACTTTTGATTAGTCGAGACACACAAGTGAAATGCCCACTATGCCAAGGAGACGTTAAGAAGCTTATGTCAACTTTCTCTGTCAGAGTTTCGCACAATGCTACCAGCAATCTGCCTGAAATGGCAGGACCCAAAATGTGTACCAATTGTTAAATTTTCAATTTATTCACAAAATAGCATGAACACAGTGGATATCTCCTAATTATAAATAAAGCGCGCATTTAAGGCGGTTAGAAATATAGCATTTCTGACCGCCTTTTTTATAGATTTTATTCCAGACAACTCCACCTGATTTGGAAGATATTTTGACGATACCTTTTGGGTGTCACATTAATTCAGAAGGTTGATAGTCTTAACTTTTGAAGGTATCAAAGGTTTGGGTTTGATGACTTTATATCGAAATCGTTAATATGCATGACAATTCACCGATCTTTTTTATTAGTTTCAAATCAATTTGCATCACCTATTTCATATTTTCAAGCCACATGTCAAAAAAGCCGTTCAGATCCTGTCAGCCGGGTTATCCCGCCTTTTATTGAAGATTCTGAAAGAGATATTATATTAACAATACAAAGCAATTTGTCATGCTTGTTGGAGTTATAAATTAGAGGCTGTCTCTATAAAAAGAATAAAGCAAGTGGAACAATTAACATGTCGAATTCATTATAAAATAAAGTTAAACCTAAATTGATATGATGCGTTGAAGATGAATTGTATTCTTTTAATAAAATTGTATCTACATTGGTAGAGGGCAATTGAAAAGATGTTTTCCCAACATACTTTCCAAAAACCTCGTCTTCCTGTCATTCCGCACATGGACGTTCAAGGCCCCCTACCGAAGTTGTAGAAGTCAGATTCTGCACTCAAACTGTTAGAGTGATCAATGCTCCATTCTGTCGGGAAACTTTGACAGGATGGTCAAGATAGGTTTGCCTGGACACACCGCCAAGGATTGCCTTTTCTTCCGTTTACATGTGTGGGTCGAGTCAGGAAAGTTGAAACATGCCGATAAGAATAAATGCAAAAATTAAAAAAGGCGTTCAAATTGAATTCGGGGTTCTGGATGACAAGGGGAACCATGTGGGGGATTTTGTTCCTGAGTGCACTGTGTGTCAAAGTTCATATTTTGAACCCGGAGAAAATTACACGGTCGGAATTTGTGTAAACTGCGAAAATGTGGTTGCTCGGAGAACGGATGTGTACCCCGAACCTGATGTCAAAGTTAAAGGGAAAAAAGTCATCGGGTTTGCTACGGAAACGCTGGGTGATTTCAAATGGGTTTGCTCTGCGTGTGATAATGATATGAGTTTTCTAGCGAGGGACTTGGCCACAACAACATGTACTGCGTGCGGGAAGGTGACGAGTCGAAACAAGGCAGCCGTCACAACGGTATCATCCAAAGAAGCCGTCACCTGGAATGTGTAAGTTGCATCTATTTGAAAGGCCGTAGAAAGACGGCTGATAAAGCTTGAGCATAAAAACGCTTTTCACGCAAGTGAGCTTTAATCGAACATTTCACCAATTATGGAAACATATTGTGAAATATCAGAATAGGAGGACACAATGAAGAAAAAAAATGATAACTCTTCTGTTGGGACGTACCTGAAAAAACGGCCTGACATGAACGACAACGAATTAGATCAGAAAATCAAAAACATGACGGATGAAGATCTGGTAAGAGTATTCTTAGCCATGCTAGATGAAGACAAAAACAGGGCCGCCTACCTGTTTCAATACATAAAAGAGGTCGTCAACAGCTCCGCTACAATGGGAAGGGAAGGCTATCAGCCCATCGCGATGTTCACTCTCTACGCCCGAGAATCGGCAGAGGTGACGGAGTTTAAATTCCGCCCTGCCAGGACTGGGAGTGAAGAGGTGTATCAAAAGTTGAATTTGAAACGGTTGTTCGAGCTTGTTAACGACGCGTGGGTGCAGCATGGAAATGAGGTTTTTGGGGGAATAACCGAAGAAACCCGGGTGGATATGTCGGCCCTCAATGCATGGGCAAAGGCGGTTGGAGATCAGGAAGAAAAGGAACCTGGATAAATAGCGCTGTTTTTAAGACACCTGTTGGATAGAAATAGTATTACGTTGGATTCTCGGTATAACCTTTATCTATGCCAGCTATCAAAATTGGCAGAGGACCACGGGCGTAAGCCCGTGGGTATCTACTATAAAATAATGTCTCCTACAGATTTTGCTAAAGTTGTTTATAGATACAGATAATGGTAAAAATAGCAAGAAAACAATAAAAAATAAAAAAAAACATACAAAAGCCGAGTGGGCATGACCAAAAATACACCAACCGAGCTTTAGTATTGAAAAAATTAAGCTCAAAATATTTGCGATTTACAATGGAAATGTGCTATTAATCCATTTAAGTTTTAAGATAACTTTAAATGCAAACTTTACCCTAAAAGGGAGGTGTTTCATGGCGCAAAAGACCAAAGAACAAAGGAGAAAAAAGGTCATGGAAGTCTTGAACAAGGCGCGCAGCATGGAACTGAAGGCCATTACCCAGTACATGAACCAGCATTACAATTTGGACGATATGGATTATGGCGAAATGGCCGCGAAAGTCAAGCTTATCGCCATCGATGAGATGCGCCACGCTGAGATATTTGCAGAGCGAATCAAGGAATTGGGCGGAGAACCCACCACAGAGCCTGACGGCAAGACGGCAAAAGGCCAGAAAATCCAGACCATTTTCTCATTTGACGCAAAACTCGAGGACGATACCATCGACGCGTATAACCAATTCCTGTTGGTGTGCAGGGAAAACGGCGACAGCACAAGCGTGAACATTTTTGAAGCAATCATCGATGAAGAACGGGTGCATTTCAATTACTTTGATAATGTCAACAGTCACATTGAGAAATTCGGGGAAACGTATCTTGCCCAAATCGCCGGGACTTCGTCTGCCACCGGTTTGCAGACCCAGGGCTTTGTCGCAAGGCAAGGCTCTGTAACACCTCAGGGCGGTGCATAACGGTTAAACAATATCAATAGACACTGTAAGGCATCCGCCGGTGGATTTCAGCCGTGCACAATAATTGAAGAATTGGCCTTGAGTTGCCATGAATTCAAGATTTAACTTATCCTTTTGGAATGTGATACCTTGCAAAATTAGCAACTATCTGATTTGATAGCTATTTAGGCGATATGTTAATAATATCTCAATTATTATAATGTATTCAATCCCTCTTTATTTCCTTGATTCGTTCATCTTTTTGTATGGTTATAAATCGCCCTCCACATTCCTGGCAAGTACGCAAATAACCTTTTTCTTCTTCATCACCAATGCGGCAAACGATATTAAACTCCACCTGAAAACCTGTTCGTTTACCGCAATGAGGGCAAAACTTTGTCGGCATTTAATTCCCCCTTATTGTGGTTTTGTAATTCTCTGTACAAGAGTCTACATTTCCACCGATCGATTTTTTGGCTGTCTTCCAGGTGCTTAGTAAGAGATCGAGCGTTCCTTGACGGATCTCATTGCGGAATCCATGATGTTGATTAAATTCTTTTACATTTTCAACCATAGTTTCTTTTGATAACACCGGAGTGGTAAGAAACAAGTTCCTCTCGAAGTGTTTAAATAAGCGCTTCGAAATTTTCCAATCTAACTTGCCTTCGCGGTTGCCTTTGATCATTATTGTTTTCCAGTGTCGGGTGAATCCCGGTGTCATGAACATTGTCCCGGCAATATTGCACTGTTCTGCATAGTAGATCTCACGGCCGCCGATTAGCAAACCAACGCAATCATCGACAGGGTGGCCTTCATCCATAGGAATAAATACGGGTACACGAACGCCCTCATTGCGGAGTAATTCCTCTGGGTTAGCCAGAGCATTTCCACACATTCCGTATCCGAGCATAATGCCATCTACGTGTGGGGACATTTCTTTCGATGCTTTCACGACCCCCTCCTGCAGGTGTTTAATTACAATATGCAAACCTACATCCAAGATGCTTACCAACACAGTTAACCCGGAGTTGTCTTGCCGAAAGTATTCCCCAAATGCCGACACTAATCTGGGGGTTGACCCGGTTCGTTTTTTTAAAGCTTCGATCAAACCTTGACTGAACTCGTTGTCCACCACGATTATCTCACTAATATCGCCGTCATTGGCAAGAATATATGCGAACTCCAGTTCCAGTATCTGACAGGATAATACACCTAAAGTGGCCAATAATCTCCTCCTTTAGTTTCAAAAACATATATCCTAAAATCCGCCAAAAAGCAAAACCCTTTTAAAATGTGATTTTGTCAGCAAAGCGTTTTACTTAAAATATTTAGATTTATTTTGTTTTTCATTTTCATCGCAAAGACGCAGAGAGCGCAAAGAAAAGATACTTGTCTTTTTCCGTTGACCCCGCTAAAAGCAGGGTCAACGGAAAACAATAAAATAAATAACCTTGGCGTTCTCTGCGGCTCTAATGAGCGCAGCGAATGGGCGGTTGGAATCGCTTGATTTAGTTCACAGGTGGGTGTAACCTTTTTCCTGCCGTTAACGTCTTATCTTGTATACCTTCTCTGAAACGCTAAAACGAAAAAATTGAAAGGCGAAATCAGTATGATGTGCAGTGTTAAAATCGACAAGGACGAGCTGGCGGTTGTACTCGAGGATCATCGAAAGTGGCTGGAATCCGGCGGAGAACAGGGCGCGAAGGCCGATTTGAGCGGCCGCGATTTGTCCCGACAGAATCTCCAACAAGCCAACCTTGAAAGGGCGAATCTGGAAGGGACAAATCTGTATCGGACGAACCTTCGAACCGCCAACTTTAAGGCGGCGAATCTCAGTGCTGCCAACATGGTGGAAGCCAATCTTCAATGGGCCATTTTTCTGTGCGCAGATCTCAGAGATGCCCGCCTCAAAGGGGCCAGCCTCCATTTTGCAGATTTTTCCAAGTCTGACCTCAGCCGTGCACGGATGGAAAATGTCTTTCTCCACAATGCGTATTTCGAGGAAGCGACTCTCGAGTCGGCGGACCTTCGTGGCGCAAGCTTTCGCTTTACGGAGATGAATTTTGCCAATTTGCGCGGAGCGAACCTGTCAGGGGCTGTCATTGCCGCAACTAAGATGATCGGTGTCGATTTGTCCGAATCAGATCTTTCAAATACCGAAATCACAATGTCGAATTTTAAAAATGCAACGTTGCGAAATGCACGGTTAAACCACGCATATCTGCTAAAAACCAGCTTCCATATGGCAGATCTGAGAGGGACGGACTTTAACGACTCGAAAGTCGAGTCGGTTGACTTTAACGACGCCAGGCTTTCCACGGATAACCGGAAAGTATAACCTTGTATGATTGGTTCTGGGTTCAGGGTTCTAGGTTCAATGGAACGCGGATAACACAGATTAAAACCGATCTACACAGATACAGATAAAATAATATAAAATCCGTGAAAATCTGCAAAATCCGTGTTATCTGTGTTCTACCTCAATTGAGGGGTGTGCTGTGCAGGTATTCACCTTGTTTCGAAAACCGCTGGAGCCCCTGGGATTTAAGGTCGAATTTAACAAAAAGGGAGAATTTCTTCCGGTTTGGCATGTTAAGGTGTTACTGGATTAGAAGCTATCTCAAAAACCAGGACAGACGCATGTAAAAAAGAATATCGGCTATCAACTATTACCCCTATTATTCCTTGTCAGTTTGGTGTTTCTTGGACCTTGCCTTCAACCGTTCCATAAGCTCTTGAGCTCTTTTTTTTGCTGCGCGCTCCTTATCATCCAACACTTCAGCCCATGGTTCGGTGACTCGCCATGTGAGTTTACCACTTAGCGGAGGTTCAGGATAGGCACCTGGATCGTACAAAGAATAACCACGAAAATCCACGGGACTTTCTTGGTAACAGGACCAAACAGCCTTTCTGATAAGATCCGGATCTCCCTCAAATTGAAGGTCTATTAGAGAAAGCTGCTTCCGAAAACGTTCAATCATCTCCATAGATAAGTTGAACAGAAATGGATGGGGCGCATCGGTATCGACAATCCGCTTCTTCTCATCAACACCATGGTGAATCAAAGCTTTCAAAGCTTCTCCGGTTGAATGACCTTCAGATTCCGGTCCTCCGACGATCATATAGCGTATGTTGGTGTTTGCTACGATATTGCAAACAATTTTCTCAAACCCAATATTTTCGGTTTGTACAGTTCCGGACAGAGCCGCTCCCGTTTCAATCCCGGCCCTCACAAGGCTTTCAAGCTCGGGAGGGATTTTATCCGCATCACAATTCAAGATGATCGCTACGGCAACCGGAGAAAAATCATTCCCCCTAAGATATCTACCATCTTCTGGAGGATAATCTGGATGAGGATCGACCTTTAACATGCTTTACCTCCTGTTCTAAAAAGGATTTGAATTTTCTTTGTATCCATAACGTGGATGACCAAAACGCTTGGTAGTGAACATATGAGACTCAGGTGGAGGAAGACCGAGGTGTTTGCAGATGACACTTTCGAGCTTCTCATCTGAAACATCAGACCCTTCAACGACGATTTCTTCTCCTACCATAACGGCAGGAGCGGCCAGCAAATCCAGTTCAAAATACTCATCGGTGTTATATTCAGCTTTAGGTTTTGATATGGTTTCGATCTCAACGTCATACTTTTCGCCCAGCCCGGGCATCATTTCTTTAAAATGCTTTTACGGCTTACCATTGGGCTCGTTGAGAAAGAATCTGATCTTTAGCATGTCCCCCCCTTCAATGATTGATGATTTACAATTGTCAATTGGCGATTGATAAAACCCTTTCGGGGCTTGTCCGGGTTAGGAACCTATATCAGCGCTTTTCATAGCCTCTGCCATTCGGATCAAAAATTGATCCGCGGGTAGAAAATCCACCAGGCGAAAGTTGCTTTGTTCATTCCCCTGGCGGTCCAGAAAAACAACTGTTGGAACCCCTTTGACTTCATATTCCTTTAAAAGTTGTTCATGAACCGGATTCTCCTTGCGCGTGAGGTCAACTTTGACCATGATAAAGTCCTGTTCTGCCTGTTTGACAATCTCTGCATCATGAAAGGTGATCTCCTCAAGTTCGCGGCAGGGACTACACCAGTCAGCATAGAAATCAATGATTACAGGTTTCTTTAATCTTTTCGCTTCTGATAAAAGTTCATCGGAATATGGTTGCCAGGTTACGCCAGGTCCTTGCAGGACCCATGTGCCGATAAGTATCGTAGTAAAAACCACGCTTACGATGACAACACTTGTCCTAATCCATTCAAATGTTCGAAAGCTCGCCTTGGTCCTATCGATCCATCCTAAGTGGAGTCCTGCTGCCAAAGCCACGGCTGCTAAAAAAAGGATTCCTGCTGTTTTGGGCAAAATAGGCCTAATGAAATGGGCAGCCATACCCACCAGAACCCATCCCATGAATTTCCTTACCCAGATCATCCATTCACCGGAGCGAGGAAGTTTATCTATCTGTCCTGAAAATATGGCCAGAAAAAAAAGAGGCAAACCAAGGCCGAGACTTAGGGTGAAAAAGACGATAAACCCCAGCCAGGGGCTACCCATGCTTGCTACCCAAGTAAGCAACCCTAAAACAAAGGGACCGATACAGGGGGCAGCCACCACCCCAAGAGTTAATCCCATGAATAACGTCCCTAAATAGCCTGCATAGGATTTTGATGTGGCCTGCATGAGGCCGTTTGGCATTCGCAATTCCCAGAAGCCAAAAAGACTGGTAGCAAAAATGACCAAAATAATGGCGATTCCGGTAAGGATTAGAGGGCTCTGAAGCATTGCCCCCATAAGACCTCCGGTCAGGGCGGCAGTTACACCAAGCGCTGAATTTGTGATCGATAAGCCGCCGATGTAAAATAATCCATGACCGATTAATTGGCCTTTACCACTTCGGCCGCCAAAATAGGAGACAGTGATGGGAATCAAGGGATAGACACATGGGGTCAGGTTAAGGGCCATGCCTCCCGCAAAGATACCTAGAAGGGTCCAAATCATAGCCCAGCCATGTAGAAGCCCTGGTGTCTTTGGCTCTGGGGTCATTCCGGAGAGTCCCGCCGGGGTAATTTCTACCGGCAAGCCTTGGGCATGCCACTCTGGATAACCTAAGGGGTCACGATAAACATTCCTGTAACCAAGACGTACAGCCACACGGGCTGCCGAGTCGCTTCGGACTCATGCCAACCCCGCTCAGTAGAAAACGATGAACCGGCCCTTATCTGCACCCAGGAAGGCCTCAAGATCCCCTTTTTTTCGCCACCGTGAAAGCCAGGTCGGCTCCATGGGAAAGTTCATGGCATCTTTGATATGACCTGTCCGGTATTCCCATTCCTGGCGCGTGTCCACCAGAAAGAGGTTGCCGGGATTCTTGTTGTAGCGCTTCCATAAATCTTTTGTATTGATAATGCGATATCCACCCAGCTGCGCTTCGGCCTGGACATCCTCCCAAGTCGCCTCCTGTGGGGTAACGCTACGGTTGTTAAACCAGAGGACTCCTACTGTAATAGCGATGGCCACAAAGGCCAAAAGAGTTTTTCTAACGCTGTTCATCTTAATCCTACCTTAACATTTGTGTTGTCAGGATTTGGCATAAAAACGGTAGTAATGAAAGAAGTGAAGCGTTCGAAATGTCTTGAATTCTTTAGGATATTTCCTGATCCCGAATTCCTGAATAAACCGCTTTGCAGATTCCAGAGACACCTCCCTTTAATCCCTCGGGGTTCTTATAACCTTCCGAGCCCTTCAAGCTTTTTACATATTCCTGAGCATCAACTAATTGGTTTAATGCACGTTGCGTTTTTGAATCCGGTTTGGTCCTAAATAACCATCCCTTATCATAAGGGTCTTTTTGTACAAGAGAGGGTTGTTTTTTTATCTCGTGATTGAAATATACAGTTCCCTTGAAAGGAGCATCAATATATAAGATTTTTGCCGTAATGACAAATACTATGGCTTCGCTCTCTTGAACGGCCTGACCTTCCGGGACGAGCCAGTCCACGTCATTGAACCCTCCGTATAAAACCAGAACCGGTTCGGTCAGTCCAAAGACAATGTCTTGATCTTCCGATTGCGCCCAAAGGCCACGCTTTGCATCATAGCGGAGATTTTCGGGAATCTTCACCTTCTGACCTAAAAACTTTTCTATAACAGCCATCTATCCTTCCTTAATTATTTCAATTGTTTGACACTATTTGCTTAGCCATCTATAGTTGAATTTGTTACTTTTTGCAAGATCATCAAACTTGATAGCACATAAAATTTCATTTTTAAACGGCAAAATCATAAAGCGATTTTATAACCCGGAACATCTTTAAAAAACCCGAAATGTTAATGGATTACGGTATTTGTAATCTCCTTGAAAATACACACTTGCTATGGTATTTACTTTAAACAGGCGTCAAGTCTTACATGGAGGCCTTGGCGGCATGCAAGATGTTAATTTGCAAATAAGGAGATGTGCGTGGATAAACCGAAAAAGATATTGATTGAAGTCATGTATAAAGCTGATTATTGCCTGCCATGCCTCTACATGGATGAGGCAGTTTGCGAAATTTTACCAAAATATTCGGAGAGAGTGGAATATCGGCGCGTTGAATTCATGAAAGGAGAAGGTAAAAAGCGATTTTTAGAGCTTTCCGTATCCCTGTTCGGAGAGGAAGGTGTTTACAAATTTATACGGATTGCTCCGGTGCCTTCCCTGTTCATTGATGGCGAGCTTGTCTTCGATGCCATTCCTCCTCGCTATGAATTGGAGGAAGCCATTGAAGAGGCCCTCGAGATGCATAACCTTCATGAACCTTGAGGAGATATTATTATGAATGCCAAACAGATTCATCTGGAAGTTCTCCACGAAGGGAAACATTGAATCCCCTGCGAATACATGGCCAGGGTGGTCGAGTCGGTGGCGCCGGAATATGGTGACGTATTGCATTGTGAAACGGTTATCACCAAAAATATGGAAGGGGCGATGCGCCATGGCGAGCTTTCAAAGAATCTTGGACGGCCGGCGCCGGTTCCGTCCATCTTTATTGATGGTGAACTGGTTTTTGAGGTAACTCCCAGCACAGAGGAACTCAAGGAGTGCCTGGATAGATTGCTGGATAAATTGGGATAGCACATGGTTTTTTGGATTATCGGGGGAGGAAAATTTGGTTCAAGAGCTGCACATTGCCTGAACAGGAAGGACCCAAACGCCCGTATCTTACTAATCGACTCAGATCCTGATACGCTGCAAGGGTGGAAGGGACGGGTTGACACGGTTCAGGCCGACGGCATCACCTTTCTCGAGCGTCACTTAGATGGCGGCAGCGACATGATGCTGCCGGACTGGATTGTGCCGGCCATACCAATCCATGTGGCCTTTGAATGGATTCGCAGCACCCTGAAAATTAATTCAGATGTAACTCCCATATCTGTGCCTGAAAAACTCACCTCGTTCCTTCCTCATCCTGTGTGGGGAAAAGAAGGAGAACTCTACGTGAGTTATGCCAAGTTCATTTGTCCGGAAGACTGTCTGGAGCCACCAGATCTGTGCACTGTCTCTGGAAAGCCCAGGGAGACAGATTTGTACCAGGTTCTGGAAAAGGTGGAGGTAGCAGATTTCATGTCGGTGGTAATCCGGAGCCACCAGTTGGCCCCGGGTGTGGGCGGTTACCCGGCACAGGCCCTGGTGAATGCCCGCAGCGAGATAGGCCTATCAGAAGGCAGGGTTCTTGTGAGCACGGCCTGTTGCTGCCATGGTGTTGTGCATGCCTTGCAGGTTAGAAAAGGGTGCTGAACGCCAAATTGATCCCGTCCCGCTTTCAGCAGAGCGGGAGTTATATAAAATCGTAACACGATTTTATTTTTCGATTCCGACTATTCCGACTCTAGCCTTTACACCTTTCTGGTAATAATGTTTGACCGCTTTCATTTCGATAACTTGGTCTGCATTTTCAATGATCCGGGAAGAGGCCCCCCGCCCGGTTATGACAAGTTCCACATGGTCCGGTTTCGCTAACATTACACCAAGAAGGTCCTGTGCGGAAAAAAGCCCGTTCTTTACGGCCACGTTTGCTTCGTCCAGGACAACTACCTTATGCTCACCTGCCGAGATGATACTCTTTACCTTTTTAAGGCCCTTGCGGGCGGCTTCGATATCCTCAGGGAACGGTTTTTTCTTAACAAATCGGCCGAGACCATACTGCTCCACCGTGATAAGGTCGGAAAATCGTTTCAGTGCTTTTATTTCACTATAATCACCCCTCTTGTTGAACTGGGCGATAAATACTTTGAGTCCAGTTCCTGCGGCTTGTAATGCAAGGCCTAAAGCTGCAGTGGTTTTCCCCTTTCCATCCCCCGTGTAAACTTGAATGTTTCCTTTCATACGCTTATCTTGCCTTTCTGTTATTATTATACTTTAAGCGTCTTATTCGAAGCTTTTGAATTATTTTCTAAAGGGTCTTTTCTGTTCAAGACCTTGATAGATTTTCCTTGGAAAATCTTCTTTCGCACCTCGATATTTACACTTAGCCGGCTGGCACTGTCAATCGCCTTTCTAATAAATGATTTATTTTTGTATAACAATATGTTAAATTCAACCTTTGATTTTTTGTAACATTTTAGCCCTTTTTAAATATTTCCGTATCCGGAGAATATCAAGTGGAATCCAATAGCCAAAAACAGCGCTTTGTTTATCACACCGAGGGTGTCTGCCCGCCGGAGATCCATTTTCATATCCAAAAGGAATATCTCCAAAAAGTCCGTTTTGTTGGTGGAGGTTGTCCGGGTAATGCTCAACTGGTGAGCCGTTTTTTGGAAGGAAAACATTTAAAAGATGTGTTAAAACTTTTGAAAGGAATTGCATGTAGGAATGACACTTCATGTCCGGATCAATTGGCTAAGGCCTTAGTCTCTGCCAAGTACGGCAACCTTGATCCCGCACCATCATTTCAAGTCTATACGGACCCATCGCCTAAAAGCCGGATAGGCTTGATCGGCGACCTGGGAGGGAACAGTGGTGTCCTGGAGATTCTAATTCAAACAATACGTGAGAGGGGGGTGGAAAGTATCTATTGTTTGGGAAACCTGACTGGAGTTTCAATCAATAACAAAGAACTGATTCGCCTCTTACGGAAAGAGGGGCTAACGGCAATTCAAGGAGAACGTGACTGGCGATTTGCACAGGAAGAACCGGACGGCGATTTGACTTTCCTCGGGCAAAAGGACAGGGACTACCTTTTTCGTCTTCCCCACGTCCTATCTTTCCAGATGGGTGAAAAAGAGGGCATCGCCTTCTTTGGTGAATATATTCAGAGTCTTCCCGGGTTTTCCGACTTTGATCCTTTTGCCCTGGAAATTAATATGGTGTGCGGCCTAACTCAATTTATGCAGGATGAGACAGTATTTCCTGCGCTCGAAGCTATGATGCCTCAGTTCAAGGCTCGCATTATTCTTTTTAGTCAGATCAAGAAGTGGGGTCATTGGCAGATAGGCGAAACAGATTTTATCAGCTTAGGGCCTGCATCGGAGGATCAAGGGCTTTGCTGGGGGCTGTTAGAAGAAAGTGGTAAAAAAATCAATTTAAAAATCATCAACGCGGGCTTGCCGGCAGGAGGATAATATGAGGCAAATGGTTATTGTGGACGTGCTTCTTACTGATTTTAATCAATGACTGGCTTGCGTCTATATGGCAAAAGCGGTAAAGGATTTACCCGAGGATATTCAAAAGATTGTCAATGTGTATGAATGGGACATGCGGACACGAGAAGGGATCCAGCGTTTCAGGGAGCTTAAAGCCAAATCTCTTCCCAGCATCGCATTGGATGGAGATCTGGTTTATGAATCTCTAATCCCGATGCAGGAGGAGCTGTGTGACGAGATAAATCGGCGGTACCAAGAGAAAAACAGGGTCGTATGATTAATATGAATATATCGAACAACATTTTTCTCGAAGACGTAAATATTGAAGGGTTCAAATCTTTTTCAGAAAAAACCAACATGACCTTTCAACCGGGTATTGGCGTAATAATCGGC
>JAFCZV010000596.1 GCA_019314155.1 Deltaproteobacteria bacterium | reverse complement strand
TATGCTGGCAGGAAACGTAACCGGACTGGAATAGGGCCCCAACAGAATATCCGCTTTGTCCACGGAAATCAGCCTTTCATAAAACTTTCGGGCGGTGGGGCCGTCGCTCTTGTCGTCATATACGATGAATCTGATGGGGAGCCGTGAACCCGCAGCTTTGACATAGATACCGCCCTGATCGTTGATTTCCGCAGCATAAGCATTCATCAGCTTTTTAAAAGGTCCCACTTCCGTGGAAAACTTACCGCTCATGGATACCGTGGCCCCGATTCTTATTTCTTTGGGTGTTTCAGCCCAAGTGGAACCTGCCAGTACGAAAATCATGCCGAAGGCTAAAATGATGATCAAAGATACTATCGACGCGTTCTGTCTTAACGTTTTCATCTCTCATTCCTCCATAAAAAAAGGACCACCCCCGAGTCGGGATGGCCCTTTAGCCTGAGCATAACTCGTAAATAGTCGTTTCAAATTTGACTTATCCGTACACCAGGGCACGTTTTTTGTCAAGGAATAACCTGATTTTGGCGCTGCCTTTAAAATTATCAAAAGAAATCCGGAATCAGGCTCAGAGATACCGACTACTCAAGCAGCTTCCGATACCGACCGAAGCCTTCTTTTTCCAGGTTTTTTGCCGGGATAAAGCGAAGGGCCGCGCTGTTGATACAGAGGCTCCGGTCCGTTTTTTCCACAATGTTTTCCGGTTCCATCGGTCGTGTGAAACTGGGCCAGCCCGTACCCGAGTCGAATTTGTCCTTGGCGCTGAACAGGGGTTCCCCGGTGACGATATCCACATATATGCCAGCCGCGTGATTGTTCCAGTATTCGTTATTAAAGGCCGGTTCGGTGCCGTCCTGGCGTGTGACCTTGTACTGCAAGGGAGTCAGGCGCATCTTCAACTCATCGTCGCCGGGCCGGGTATAGATCCGGTGGTCCGGGGACGGTCCGTTTTTTTCCATGCCGGTCTCCAGGTCCGTCCATGTTTTTTCAAGAAACTGGTCGCGGCCCGAACCGGACCGGTACCAGTTGTATCGGATCGGGTTTTTCTTATAATAGTCCTGATGGTAGTCCTCGGCCGGATAGAATTCGTCCAGGGGGAGAATGTCCGTGACGATGGGCTTGTTAAAACGGCCTGAAGCCGCCAGGTGCTGCTTGGATGCTTCGGCCAGGCGTTTTTCACTGTCGTTGGCGTAGAAGATAGCGCTTCGGTACTGGGCGCCCCTGTCCACAAACTGGCCCCCCGAATCTGTGGGATCCACATGCTGCCAGAATTCCTTCAGCAGTTTTTCATAGCTGATCATGGTCGGGTCGTAGATCACCTTCACGGCCTCTATGTGGCCGGTACCGCCTCCGGAGACCTCCTTGTAGGTCGGATTATGGGAATCGCCGCCGGTATAGCCGGAAATGGCTTCGATGACGCCGTAGACCTTCTCAAAATCCGATTCCGTGCACCAGAAACAGCCGCCGGCAAACACAGCTGATGCAGTGTTCCCGGTATGATCCTTCATGGGCGTGTTCTTATATTGCGAAGTAAATAGGTTTCATGGTCAACCTCCGTTACTAAACCCTGACATGGTTTTGACGACAGGGCGATATTTATAGCATTAATTTTTAGACAGGATTACAGGATAAACAAGATATTTTGCCTTTCCGGCCTCCGGCCTATAGGGGCCTACCCTCCAGCCTGTATGTCCTACGGGCAGGAAGCGGCCCCGGCGGGAAGAAAGGCAAAAAGAATCATCCCTCTTCGAGTGAAATCGTTCACTCATTACCTAAAAAAAGCAGTAAAGCTGAGCAAAAAGCATCCTTTGTTGATTCATAGGCTCTTTTTTCCGCTGAAGCGGAATTACGGTTTCTCGGCTTCATCCCCGCCCGCCTCGCTTGAGCTCGCGATAGCGGGCAGGCGGAAGCCGTGAAAAAAATCAAGTCAATCCAGTTAATCCTGTCAGAAAACTTTTTGCTTTATGTTTAAATAGTTATGAACTCATTAGTAAAAGGTTCATATACCCCCGCCAAACCTCGGCGGGATAAAAATACTACAACCCGCCTGGGGCGGACAAGCGTAGTAGATGGGACTTTTTACGGCGCTATCAAATTAAAGGTAATCATAATCTAAAGCTTTAGCAAATCGAAGGCTTAAGATATCTTAAAAAAGGCCTTGGAGCAGCTGGAATAACGCCGGTGATTCCATCGCTGGATAAAAGCCAAGGTTTCAAGGTAAAGGCCGTGTAAAGTGAATGTAAAGATTTGATAAAAAAGAGGCGGTAGCCGAAGATGATTTGACAATTCTCAAAAATAGGATTTTCTTTCCCAAACGCCAAAAAATAGATATCACAACATCGGCTAAATTTCATGTATTGGCAAGTTGATATCTTCATGTTTGCCATCCCTTTCTCACCCAATCGAACTACCACAATGTGTAATCTCGCTTGACACGCAATTTTTATTATGGCCCGCCCACAAGGTGGCATTCTTCGTACAGACAGATGCAAAGAACAGAGGGTTAGGCAAGTTACATGTTCTTGTATCACCTGAATTTGTTTTTGAGAAAACATTATTGGAGGATCTGCGTAAGGAACAAGAAAAGGCATATGACTTGGCTGACCAGTTTATGTCAAAGTATCCCATTTTCCATCAAGCTATCACGAACGGGGTCAGGAAAGGCATAAGATCGCGTACTCGAGTTGTAGTCCCGGATGAGGCATAAAATCTTGAGTATAGATCACCATCCAAGACCTGTGCTTTCTGCTCAACAGGTTTTTGGGATCCTAAATAATTTCTC
>JAFCZV010000012.1 GCA_019314155.1 Deltaproteobacteria bacterium | reverse complement strand
AGTGCCTATTTATCCCGTATTAAACGGGGAAGTTAAGGTATTCTATCAATTTTAATTATAATTAATCGCGCTGAAAGCGCGTTCCTCAACTTTAGCTCATTTTAGGCACTTTCAAGTTTTAGCTCACTCAAAGAACGGTGGGATCGATTCGCAGACAACCAGATCCTGGTAACTCTCGCGATTCCTAACCACATGAAAACTGTCATCCTTTACCATGACTTCGGCCACCCTTGGCCTGGAGCAGTAATTGGAACTCATGGCAAATCCATAGGCCCCGGCACTCATTACCGCAAGAAGATCGCCTTTTTTTACATTTTGAATCTTGCGGTCCAGGGCCAGAAAATCCCCGCTCTCGCAAATGGGGCCCACGATATCTGCCGTTATCGGGTCGTCTTCAGCGCGCACAACCGGTTCAATGGCATGAAAAGCTTTGTACAATGTGGGGCGCATCAGATCGTTCATTCCGGCATCGGCAACCACAAACTCTTTGACTCGACCCGATTTCCTGAAAAGAACCTGGGTCACCAGTATTCCGGCATTTCCGACGATAACCCTGCCGGGTTCTAAGATAAGTTTTAGATGGACGCCTTTAAGGGAGTCGACGATCGCCCGGGCATATTCACGGGGATGGGGGGGTGACTCATCGTCATAGGTTATTCCGAGACCGCCACCCATATCCAGATATCTGATTTCGATTCTCATATGGCGCAGTTCATCGATCAAGCGTTTTATGCTTTCCAGTGCTTCAATAAAAGGTTTTGCTTCGGTTATCTGTGACCCGATATGACAGTCGATACCCACCACTTCGATATTGTCGAGTCTGCTTGCAACTTTATACCCTTCAATGGCAGTCTCCGTATCGATGCCGAACTTGTTTTTTTCCAGGCCGGTTGAAATATACGAATGTGTTTTGGGATCGACGTCAGGGTTCACCCGAATGGCCACAGGTGCTTTTTGGTTTAAAAGGCCCGCCCTTTCATTTATGAGATGGAGTTCTTCAAGAGATTCTACATTGAACATCAGTATCCCAGCTTCAAGGGCATAGTCGATCTCATCTATTCGCTTTCCCACACCTGAATAGACGATCCTGTCAGGAGAAAAACCAGCCTTTAACCCGCGATACAGTTCTCCCCCTGAAACAATATCGAGTCCGCTGCCAAGGGTTTCAAACAGCTTCAAAATCGCCTGATTCGTATTGGCCTTTGCCGAATAGCATATGAGTCTATCCAGACCTTCAAAGGCCTCATTAAAAATTAAAAAATGGCGCTTTAGCGTCGCATGACTGTATAAGTAAAACGGCGTCCCGACATTTTCGGCAATGGTCCGGATTGGAACATCTTCACAATACAACTCGTTGTTGCGATAGGCAAAATGATGCATAAAATCCCTTTTTGTTTATTAACATTGATGGTGTCGTAAAACGACTACATTTACCACATTAAGAGGCAATATTACTCAACATATATGCTTTTCACGTTTAACTTTTTACTTTTTACAGAACTATGCCCTTTAATATTTTGATCAACAGTTTCTTTTACAGGCGGTCTGGGCGGCCCCTTCTTGCCGCACCCCGAAAGAAAAAGGGCCAGTAGAACAACAACAGAACATGTCAAAATAAGACTTTTTTTAAACATCTTGGTCATCACCGCTAAAATAAACCCATAAAAATCATCAATCTTTTATTTTTGAAGCAAGCTCTTCTTCCGCCTTCTTTATGGCAGCCCTTACGTTTTCTAACGCCGTCCCTCCCAGGGATTTTCTCCGGTTTATCATCTGATCCGTGGTTAAGATTTTGAATACGTCTTTTTTAATACGGGATGAAAAGGATTGTAATTCTTCAAGGGTCAGTTCATGAAGTTCCTTTTTTTTATTCAAGGCATACGCAACCGCCTCACCGACACAACCATGGGCCTGGCGGAACGGCATGCCGGTGCTTACGAGATAGTCCGCCATATCTGTTGCATTCAAAAACCCCCGGGTTGCCGCCGTGTTCATTGCTTCCGTGTTAATCTTCAATTTCGGAAACATTTTTATATAAATCTCGATACATTGCTTTAAAATGTCCACAGTTCCGAACAAGACGGGTTTATCTTCCTGCATGTCCCGGTTATACGACAAGGGCAAAGATTTCATAATCGTCAACATGGAAACCAGATCTCCAAAAACGCGTCCTGTTTTACCGCGAACCAGTTCCGGCACATCGGGATTCTTCTTCTGGGGCATGATGCTGCTGCCGGTGGCAAAAGAATCTGGAAGTTCAATAAAACCGAATTCCGATGAAGACCATAAAATAAGCTCTTCCGACATTCGACTTAAATGAACCATGCAGATGCTTGCAGCCGATATAAATTCAATGATAAAATCTCTATCTGACACGGCATCGATGCTGTTGGACGATATTTTTGGAAAATCGAGAAGATTCGCCGTATACGCCCGGTCTATGGGATAGGTGGTTCCGGCAAGGGCTGCACTCCCCAGCGGCATCACGTTTATCCGTTTTAAACAGTCATCGAACCTTTCGACATCCCTTGAAAACATTTCATAATACGCCATAAAATAATGGGATAAAAGAACCGGCTGCGCCCGCTGCAAGTGCGTGTAGCCGGGCAGGACAACATCGATGTTGATTTTAGCAAGATCCACCAAAACCTTTTGGAGCATAACCAGTCGCTTTACGGTATTTGAAGTCTCATCCCTCAGATACATCCTCACATCCAGAGCCACCTGATCATTTCGGCTCCTTGCGGTATGGAGTTTCTGGGAAACTTTCCCGACTTTTTCCATGAGCCGGGTCTCAATATGCATATGGATATCCTCCAGGCTGTTGTCAAATTGGAACTCTCCCCGGTCGATCTCCCTTTTTATCAAACCAAGCCCTTCGATCAACGTTGTGGCGTCCTTTTCGGAAATAATAGACGTCTTTGCAAGCATGCGGCAGTGGGCAATACTCCCTTCAATATCGTAAGAATAAAGACGTTTATCTATATCGATGGAAGACGTAAACTCTTCAACAAGTCTATCTGTTTTTTCAGTAAATCTCCCGGTCCAGAGTTTTTCAGACATAGACACCTCTTTTAAGACACACACAGAGAACTTTTACATTTTATTCAGATTTTATGGTTTAACCCTGATGGCTTCGTAAAAAGTCTTTTGTGAGCAACATCGAGCAATTTTATTGAAGATCTTCAATCCAAAATCTCATCCAGGCATGCCACGAGCGCGTCTATATCGTTTTTTTCAATTGTAAGCGGCGGAATAAAGCGTAAGATATTCTCTTGGATACAGTTTATCAGGAACCCTTTCTCCATGCATGCATCGACGATGGGCGCCCCTTCTATTTCGAGCTTCATCCCTACAAGCAGGCCTTTGCCACGAACATCCACAATCGACTCATGCCTTTTTTTCAGCCATAAAAGCCGTTCTTCAAAATAGGCGCCGACGTTTGAGCAATGCTCTATGATATTTTCTTCTGAAAGCACTTTAACCACTTCAAGTGAAGCAGCGGTGATAATGGGCGTGCCGCCGAATGTCGACGCATGGGCGCCCGGTCCGAACGCATCCGCCACGTCTTCTTTGGCAAGCATGGCGCCTATGGGCAATCCATTGGCAAGGGCTTTCGCCAATGTCATTATATCCGGTTCAATCCCGAAATGTTCATAGGCAAAAAGCTTGCCTGTGCGTCCCATTCCGGTCTGTATTTCATCAAAAATTAAAAGAACACCTGTTTCGTCGCATACCCGCCTGACAGCCTTGAGATACCCATCATCAGGACAGCGCACCCCGCCTTCACCCTGGATCGGCTCTATCAAAACAGCACACGTATGCGGACCGATTTTGTTATGCAAGGCATCTATGTCATTGAACGGTACATGGTCGAATCCCTCAAGAACGGGTTCGAATCCTTTTTTTATCTTATCCTGTCCGGTTGCAGAGAGTGTGGCCATGGTCCGTCCATGAAAAGACCGCTCCATGGTGACGATTCTGAAGCGTTCGCTTTCACCCTTTTCTTTGAAATACTTTCGGACAAGCTTTATGGCCGCCTCATTGGCTTCAGCACCGCTGTTGCAGAAGAAAACCCGGTCGGCAAAACTATTTTGTGTAAGCCATGATGCCAGCTGTACCTGGGGCTCCGTATAGTAAAGGTTCGACACATGCAAAAGGGTATCCGCTTGCTTTGCAAGCGCCTTGGAAACTCTCGGATGTGCATGGCCCAGGTTGCAAACCGCAATTCCGGAAACAAAATCCGTATATTGTTTTCCTTTTGTATCCCAGAGATTACACCCTTTGCCCTTGATGATTACGATTGGAAATCTTTTGTAGGTTTTAGCGATAACCTCATCTGCCCGGGTCATGATATCTTTTTTCATTTTAATACCTTAGCTCTCAACCTAATCGACTGAAAAACCCACCGATATCCCATTGGATTGATAGGGTACAAAACATGAGTTACAAGATATACCGGCTTAAGTCCTCGTCTTCTTTGATATCCTTTAGTTTGTCTTCCACATACTTTTTGTCAATAACGACGCGCTTTTCATCCATGTCCGGCGCATCAAAAAGAATGTCCTCCAGCAAACATTCCATGACCGTATGGAGCCTCCTTGCCCCGATGTTTTCGGTCAGGTTGTTAACCTCTTCAGCAATCATCGCTATTTCTTCAACAGCTTCATCCTCAAAAACCACATCAACACCTTCGGTCTTTAACAATGCCATATATTGAAGAAGAAGCGCATTTTTCGGTTCGGTCAGTATTCTTACAAACTCTTTCCGGCCGAGGGCATCCAATTCAACCCGAATGGGAAAGCGGCCTTGCAGCTCCGGGATCAAATCCGAGGGTTTGACAGTGTGAAAGGCACCGGCGGCGATAAATAGAATATTATCCGTCTTGACCGGACCGTATTTTGTCGTAACCGTACTCCCTTCAACAATGGGAAGGAGATCTCTCTGAACGCCTTCTCTGGATACGTCAGGCCCCTGGGTGCCGTTTTTACCGGCAATCTTGTCAATCTCGTCGAGGAATATTATCCCTGACTGTTCGACTTTTTTAACGGCTTCTTTTACCACTTTGTCCATATCCACGAGGTTCTGAGCTTCTTCGGCAGCCAGCATTTCAAGCGCTTCACCCACTTTTACTTTCCGTCGTTTTGTACTTTTGGGCAGAAGACTCCCCATCATGTCTTTAAAGTTAAAGCCCATCTCTTCCATGCCGACGTTGGAAAAAATTTCCACAACCGGCATGGTCCGTTCTGAAACGTCAAGGTCTACATACCGGTTATCGAGCTTCCCGTCACGAAGCATTTTTCGAAGCTTTTCCCTTGTGGAAGAAGACGCGTCGCCGTTGTATGCTAATTGTTCAGGCTGTGTCTCTTTTTCATCTCCGGCGCTCCGATCCGTCTGCGTTCCGGATTTTGGCAGAAGAAGGTCGAGCATTCTCTCTTCGGCGATTTGCTGCGCTTTTTTCTTGACGGCCTCCTGCTCTCTGGATTTAAGCATATTTACCGTAACCTCGAGCAAATCCCTTATCATAGACTCAACATCCCGCCCCACGTAGCCGACCTCCGTAAACTTGGAGGCCTCCACCTTATTGAACGGCGAATCCGTAAGATTCGAAAGTCTTCTGGCGATCTCGGTTTTTCCCACCCCTGTGGGGCCGATAAGTATGATATTTTTGGGTGCGATCTCATCACGGAGATCTGCTTCGACCTGCTGTCTGCGCCACCGGTTTCTTAAAGCAATGGCAACAGATCGCTTTGCTTTGTGCTGGCCAATAATGTACTTATCAAGTTCTTTAACAATTTCGATTGGTTTTAGATTGCTCATTTTTTTTAATTTCGTTTATCGGTGAGTGTTTACACCTGAATTTTCCACGAACCAAAGGCTTTCATGTGCAAGATTCAGGTTACAATTCTTCAATGGTGATCGCATCATTGGTGAATACGCATATGGATCCGGCGATTTTCATTGCTTCTTTCACAATGTCCGCGGCATCCATATCAGCATGTTTTATCAGGGCTGTTGCCGCCGCCTGGGCGCCGGCGCCTCCGGATCCAATGCCCATGACACCCTCGTCAGGTTCGATTACATCCCCGTTTCCTGAGATAACAAACATGTTTTTTTCATCCACGGCAATCATGATTGCTTCCAGACGTCTCAAATACTTGTCGGTTCGCCAGTCTCGGGCCAGTTCAACGGCACTGCGTGTCAGATTACCATTATAACGCTCGAGTTTTTTCTCCAGGCGTTCTGACAGGTTCAAAGCATCGGCAGTAGCACCGGCAAACCCGACGATGATCTTGTCGTTATAAATTCTCCTGACTTTTTTTGCTTTATGCTTTATGATGATATTATTCAATGTAACCTGGCCGTCACCGCCCACAGCGACGTTGCCCTTGTGTCTGACAGCAAGAATTGTTGTACCATGGAATTTCATCGTTTTCCTATCTTCCTTATCGTCTTGGATGCGCCTTGTCATACGTCTCCATCAACCTGTCGATACTCACGTGTGTATACCTCTGTGTCGTGGAAAGGCTTTTGTGACCCAAAAGTTCCTGAACAACCCTCAAATCCGCCCCGGCATCGAGCATGTGGGTGGCAAATGTATGACGCAGGGCATGGGGCGAAACCGGTATCAAAAGGCCGCATTCTTTCGATATTTTATCAAGAATTCGGGCGATGGACCGGGTGGTAAGACGCCCGTTGTCCTTGTTTAAAAAGAGCGGCGAATTTTCTTCGGTCCCGATGCCCTTTTCCAGGTGTAATCGCTTTCTATAATCGCCAATAGCATTTACAGCCTTCTTTCCCACAGGCACAATCCGCTCCTGGTTACCTTTTCCGAGGACACGGATTAAACACTTTTCAAAATCCACATCATAGACATTCAGGCCGGTCAGTTCGGAAATACGTATCCCGGTCGAGTAGAGTGTTTCAAAAATGGCAAGACTCCTCGTGCCCGCCAGCGTATCGGTCTTTATTGAATCGAGCAGCCTGAAAATATCATCCACAGGAAGGTACACCGGTATCGTTTTTTTCTGTTTCGGCGTCAAAACCAGATCCAGAGGGTTGTCCAGTATAACCCCATGTTTGACAAGGTATCTGAAAAACGAACGAACCGCCGAGAGTTTTCTTGCGATGGTAACCTTTTTATTCTTCTTGTGCAAAAACCCCAGATACCCTCTTATCATCAGGCTGTCGACCTGATGGGGCCCAAATGTATCGGCATTCTTCTTTTTTGAAAAGCGGCTTTCACAAATAAAGGATGCAAACTCATATAGGTCGTGCGAATAAGCGCGACATGTATTTGCAGAATACCCCTTTTCAGAGGAAAGGGCATTGATAAAGGAGCGGATTTGATTTTTCAGAGAAGATGAAATCATCAAAATTCAATCAGCGACTCGAGTTCTTTCCAGGTGCCGACTTCCATGAAGGGATGACGTTTTCTGTTCCATGGTTGCTTGAAAAGAACGGGTGTTACGCCCGCCTCCTGAAGAGGAAAACATGTTTCAAGTCTGTCTTCCACAAAATAAGCGATATCTTTATTTGAAAGGACATCTGCCTTGGCTTCAAACGAACCGGTTGCAACAACTTCTATGGAACCTGGGTCAAAAGGCAGTACACTTTGTATCCAGTCAAAGATGGGCACCTCATACGTCCGGGCAGTTACAAACAGAATCGGGCTGTAAAGCCGGCCCAACCGGGTTAAAACGTCGGTGGCGCCCGCAATCGGTTTTAACGGCGCTTTATGACTTCCATCCATTATCTTGCCGATAATGGCGTCAATAAGATCCGGCTCTATATCGATACATTCTTCCAGGGTATAGGAGGTTATGTCTTCGTATTTTACACGGTCTATGTTATATTCTTCCCGCGCAATATCCAGGAACAACGTCATGGTATCTGCAAAAACACCATCAATATCAAATGCCAGTGACGACGGATCGATCATGATTTTATGGGTTACACTTAGTTGGCTTTTTTAACTCTTGCTCGCCGTTTATCGACCATCGGCTAGGCTGCTCTGCGTGTCTTTTTCTTTAGCCGTGTAATGCGGCGTCTGTAAATTTCGGCCATTTTATTATCATCGCTCTCCAGGGCAGCCATGCGTTGAACCCTGAATTCCTTAATCTTTTTCTTGATTTCGCGGACAGAGGCAGACGACGTTTTCTTAGTGTCTTCTTCAATCCCTCTTGCCTTTTTTATAGCGCTGATAAGCTCGGGTTTATTCATGCCGTGGACACCAGTAATTTCAGGGAGTTGCTTGCCCACTTCCCGTAATTCTTTGGCCGTCATTTTTTCTAATGGTTTTTCTTTGACTTCTTTTTTCTTCTCGCCCATACGCTGGAAATCTCCTTTTTTAACTTTTAAAAGCACAAGCGGAGGTTGCAGAACCCCCGCTGATCGGCAATTTGAGTGTGGTTGAACCTGTTTAAGATAAAACTCTAATACATTTTCTAAAAGTTTCAAGATATTGTATTAAAAAAGAATTTAATTAAACAATTTTTTTCAATGATGTCAATAAATAGATGGCAGTTATTTGTCTCCTTCCTTTTTTCCCTTATCCATTAATTTTAGAAACGGTTGGAAAAGATCGATCGGAAACGGAAAAATGGTGGTGGTATTCTGCTCGGCAGACATCTCGCGCATTGTCTGGAGATATCTTAACTGTAATGCCATGGGATGCTCGCCAATAATCTCTGCCGCTTCAGCCAGCTTTGTTGCAGCCTGGAACTCACCGTCAGCGTTTATTATCTTGGCACGCCGTTCTCTTTCCGCCTCGGCCTGCTTGGCCATGGAACGCTGCATCTCCTGGGGCAGGTCAATATGCTTAAGCTCCACCGTCGCTACCTTAATACCCCATGGATCCGTATGCAAATCGAGAATTTCCTGAAGCTGAGAATTTATTTTATCCCTTGCAGACAGCAGTTCATCGAGTTCTGCCTGTCCGCACACGCTCCTTAACGTCGTCTGGGCAAGTTGGGACATGGCATAACCGTAGTCCTCAACTTCCACGATCGCCTTTGTAGGATCGACGACTCTGAAATAAATAACGGCGTTCACCTTTACAGAGACATTGTCTCTGCTGATAACGTCCTGGGGGTCTACATCCATGGCGATAAGACGCATACTCACTTTTACCATTTTGTCGACAACCGGAATCAGTATGATCAGTCCCGGCCCTTTTGCCTGTATCACCCGGCCCAATCTGAAAATAACGCCCCGTTCATACTCATTTAAGATCCGTATGGCCGCAGACAGAAAAAAAACTGTCACTACCAGTATTGAAATTAACGTATACATTTTATTCTCCCATTTAATTTATGATCATTTGGGGTGCAGCGTTAGTATTTATTCTACCGACTCCACCTCCAATACAAGATTAACGACCTTTAGAACTCGAACACGGGCACCGGTGCCGATGGGATTTTTTGAAGTCGCTTTCCACAATTCGCCGTGAACGAACACTTTTCCTTCAGGCATAATCGCCTCTTTTACCGTCCCGATTTCTCCAACGAGGCCCACTGCACCTGTCCTTGGCTTTGTCAGTTGGGACTTAAAAACCAACCCTGAAATAACGACAAAAAAACCCGAAATTATACTCAGTGTGGGAATGAGAACCTTCCACGACAATCCCATATCCGTATCATTGATTTCAAACAACATCAGGGAACCCAACAAAAGAGAGGCAATGCCGGCAATACTTAAAAGCCCATAACTTGCGATCTTCATCTCCATGATAAAAAAAATAATCGCCAGAATGATCAGGAGAAATCCGGCATAGTTGACCGGTATGGTCTGAAATGCGAAAAACGCCAAAATAATCGAGATGCCGCCGACCACTCCCGGCAGAACAGCACCGGGATGTGACAGCTCGAAATACAGACCGGCAAGGCCTATCATCATAAGGATATAAGCTACATTCGGATCGCTGATGATCTTTAAAATCTTGGTTCTCATACTCTCTTCGAGCACTGTCTTTTTAACGTTGTCGAGTTTTAATACCCCTTTGTCTTCGATCTTGCGGCCGTTAATCTGACGTATCAGATCGTCCAGGTCTTTTGCCACAATATCGATGACATTCTCCTTAAGCGCTTCGGTTTCGGTCACGGAAACGCTTTTACGGACCGCCTTTTCAGCCCATTCAACGTTTTTCTTCCTTTTTTCTGCGATACTTTTTATATGGGCAACCATGTCATTGACCACTTTTTCGGACATGGTCCCGCCGATTTCCTTACCGCCGGCCCCCACCGGATGTGCAGCGCCGATGTTTGTCCCCGGCGCCATTGCAGCAATGTCTGCCGCAATGGTAATCATAACGCCGGCCGAAGCGGCCCTGGCGCCGCTTGGAGCAACATACGATATCACCGGAACTTTGCTGGCAAAAATTGCCATGACAATTTTACGCATCGACTCGGCAAGACCACCGGGGGTATCGATTTGCACAATGACGCATGCAACTCCATCCGCAGAAGCCTTGACAATTCCCTTTTTTACGAAATCAGCCACAGCCGGATTGATGGAACCCGATATTTTCAGGATATAGATCTCGTTTTCAGCTGCCGAAACGTTTCCGAAAAAGCAGAATAATGACAACAACAAGGCGAGAATAAAAAAACGCATGGTTTTCATTTTTTTAAATATCGCAACATTTTAATTCATTGAAACAATCCGGTTTCAAATGAGCTTCAGACATCTAATGCCTTCATCAGCTTCTGCATATCCTCCCAGACATCCCGTTTTTTACCTGGATTTCGAAGTAAATAGGCAGGATGATATGTGGGCAGCACCTTGATCCCCATATAATCGTGAAAACGCCCTTTGAGCTTTGAAATCGGTACGTTGGTTTCAAGGAGTGTCTGGGCGGCAAAGGCCCCTAAAGCGCAAATGAAATCGGGTTTTATCGATGAAATCTGGCGCTTTAAAAAAGGTGAACAGGCCTTTATCTCCTCGAGCATCGGATTTCTGTTCCCCGGAGGCCGGCATTTTATTATGTTACAGATGTAAACCTGTTCCCGGGTAAAATTCATGGCTTCTATGATCTTGGTTAGCAGCCGTCCTGCGGCACCCACAAAGGGCTCACCCCTCTGATCCTCTTCATGTCCCGGGCCTTCACCCACAAATATCAGTCTGGCATTGGGATTGCCGACACCAAATACGATATTCTTTCGGTCTCCAGAGAGCTTGCAGCGGCGACAATCACCCAGATCCATCTGGATGTCTTTAAGCGTCTCAGTACAAGGACTGTTTTTGTGCCCCCAAGCCTCGATTTTTTGAAGACTCTCAGTTGAGCAGTCAAAGCCCAGGCATCCGCTTTCAGCCAGAAACCTGAGGTAGCTGTCCATACCGTCGAGCACTTCTTTAAGGTCTTTTTTTGCAGCCTTTGCGCTATATTTTGGATTTGATGTCATTGGGTTAATATTTTCGAGGATTTTGAAATGTTAATGAATTTTTAATATACGATCCAAAAGGATATGGGCCACCGCATCTTTTCCCATTACAGGCAAGGGCTCTTGGGTCCCTTCTTTGAAGAACAGGGTCACCTTGTTGGTATCGGCACCGAAACCCGAAGAAGGTTCGCCAACGATATTTCCCACGATAATATCAAGATTTTTTTCAACCCGCTTTTTTTCTGCATGCTGTTCAAGGTTTTCTGTTTCCGCGGCAAACCCCACGAGTATCTGGTCCTTTTTTCTCATGCCGATTTCTTTCAGAATATCCTGGGTTCTTTCCAGATACAAGACCAGTTCACCTTTTTCCTTTTTTATTTTTTGGGTAGCCGGGTCTTTGGGTCTGTAATCGGAAACCGCCGCTGTTTTTATAATTATGTCGGAATGGTCCATATTATCGAACACAGCCTGGGCCATCTCGCTGGCGGTCTGGATCCGGATTACTTTTACATTGTTGGGATCCGGAAGGTGTGTCGGACCGGTAATCAAGGTAACCTCCCCGCCCCGGTATTCCGCTGCCCGGGCAACTGCAAAGCCCATCTTGCCGGAAGAAGGGTTACTGATAAACCTGACAGGATCGACAGATTCTCGGGTAGGACCTGACGTGACCAGTATTTTTTTATCTTTCAGATCTTTGGTTGACAGGTAATATGCGATTCTGTCCACGATGTCTTCAGGTTCGGGAAGGCGGCCGGGTCCGGTGGTTCCACATGCCAGTGTTCCGGATTCCGGGTCTACTATAAAATGTCCATCAGCCCTGAGTGTCTCAAGATTCCGCTGTACCGCCCGGCTTTCAAACATATGCGTGTTCATGGAAGGGCAGACGATCACGGGACAGGTTACTGCCAGCAAGAAAGTGCTAAGCGCATCGTCGGCAATTCCGCCGGACAACTTGCCGATAATATTAGCCGTTGCCGGAGCAATCACCACGGCATCCGCCGCTTCGGCCCATTGGATGTGCCGTATGGATGCGTCGTCATTTTTCTCGAAAAGATCGGTACACACCGGTTGACCGGACAAGGCTTCAAAGGTTAAAGGCCCCACAAACCACCGGGCATTCTCTGTCATCATTACCCTGACCTTGGCGCCCTGCTTTACCAGAAGCCTTAAAAGTTCGACACTTTTGTATGCCGCAATTCCGCCGGACACCCCCAGTATGATATTTTTTTTCTTGATTACGGTTTTCATCGGTTTGTCATTACTCCAGATATTTCATGGCGATGCAATGCCATCTAATCTTTCCCTTAAAGCGGGACGCTGAAAATTTCTTTACGATCAATTAGGGTTTAAGCTTCTTAAGCTTTTCCAGATTATTGTGCGTGAGCAAAAGATCGATCCATCTACCGAACAAATTGACAAGATCATCCGAACCTATTTCAGTGAGTTGGGTCTCAATTTCAGAAAGCGCATCCACAAGATTCGGGTTCCCTGGCTCACGTTCCAAAAGATAATGATAGATTTCAGCCGCTTTTTTCAAATTCCCCTGGTCCGCAAGGACCTTTGCCATTGTCCGGGTATAAAAGACGTCATCTTCGTTCAATTTTTGTCGGCCTTTTTTGGTTTTTTTACTTTAATGATCATTTCATCCTTACCGATAACACCCAATTCCTGTCTGGCCACATTTTCAACATATTTGGGATCGTTCTTTAATCGTCCAACCTCGCGGTATAAAGAGATGTTCTCCTGTTTAAGCTCCGCATTCTTTTGTAACAGTACATCCCTTTCCGTTTTCAGCCGATTTAGATCCACCAAACCATTTTCGCCGAAAACAACGAAAAACAACAATAAAAAAATCGACGCCACTGTCAAAGTCAGCATAATGCTGTTTTTTAAACTCACTTTTTACCAATCCCTGTCCTGGCGATAGCCAGAACCTTTTCCAGTTCCCGGCTCTTAAACAACACGGAAAAAGAACCGTATAGCACCAGTCCGATGATGATGCTTCCCAATACCCCGAAAAAAAGGCCGGAAAGGGTTCCGCCTTCAGGGGGAATAATTATGAGTGCCGCTGCCCAGACCACCGTCCCCATAATTCCGGAACAAATCATCGTTTTACAGGCGGACTCCGTAATACTTTTCAACCCCAACGCACCGAGCTTTGTTCTCAGGGCCCAGACCAGAAGCCCTAAATTCAGCATCGAAGCCAGGGACGTGGAAAGTGCAAGTCCTCCGTGTCCCATGGGCCCCATAAGAATGATCCCCAGTACTATATTGGCACAAACAGACACTGCACCGGTTATTACCGGTGTCCTGGTATCCTGCAATGCATAAAATGTCGAAACCACAATCCGTACAGCGGAAAAAGCCCACAACCCAATACTATAGTATAAAAGAGCGTATGCAGTCAAATGGGTTGTCGTTGCATCAAAAGCGCCCCTTTTAAATAACAACGCGACAATCGGCTCCCGCAAAACGATCAGGCCGACCATCGAAGGAATCGTAATAAAAAAAATCAGTTTCATGGCATATGAGAAAGTCTCCCGAACCCCCTGCAAGTCCTTTTTCGTTGCCTGTCTGGAAAGACTCGGCAGAACTGCCGTTGCGGTTGCTATTGCAAATATTCCAAGGGGAAACTGCACCAAACGGTCTGCATAATATAGATACGAAACACTCCCTTCGGCCAGCAACGAAGCAAGAAGGGTCCCCACCAGGATATTGATCTGATAGACCGCAGCGCCGAATATGGTGGGGAGCATGAGCCGGCCGATTTTCTTGAGTCCGGGATGGAATATTTTTGCTTTCTGC
>JAFCZV010000595.1 GCA_019314155.1 Deltaproteobacteria bacterium | reverse complement strand
CCCAAATGGCTTTGGGCACTGCACGATACTTTTCTGTTTCCCTCTGTTCGGAAACACAAACCGATATTATGGATTTTTTTGATACTGTTTCATGCCTGTCTGTTGCTTCTAATTATCGGACATCTGGAATTGTTTAGTGAATTTAGAATCTTTCAGATTATTCCCCATGAAGTTTTTCTCGGAAAGGGTTTTGTCGGCCTGATATTGTGCCTTGCTTTATTGTTTTTTCTTTTCAGACGGTTTTTATCACCTGTAAGAGAGCTTTCTGGTTGGAATTAAAAAACTGGAAAAAGAAGTTGTCAAAAAGTGGGAGATGGAAGCAGGCGAGACCGTCATACCCATGGATGTCGAAGGCGCGGATCTTCTTTTTGTGGCGCTGGCCGGCGCGCACTCGATCATTCCGACGGCAGCTATTTTCAATGCTGCGGGTGAAAATTGGACCTTGAGTTTTTTCGAGGCGGTCAATTTCGGTGCTTTTGCGGGGGACCCTGCGCGCACAAAACTCATATTGGATCGTATTGTGAATGAAGCGAAACGTCTAAAAGTTAAAGAGATCTGCATATGTGAGTGCGGAACGGCGTTTCGCGTTATGAAACAGTTGGCAGGAAAACAGCCTTTTAAAGTATCTTCGGTTACCGAAGTTCATGCCCGATATATCAAAGAAGGCCGGATCAAGCTAGACCGATCCATATTCAACGACGTGGTTACGTATCATGACCCGTGTCAGATCGCCCGAAACGGCGATGTAATAGATGCACCGCGTTACATTCTGAAGCATTTGACAAACGATTTTCGTGAGATGTCACCCGATCCGACATACAATTGGTGTTGCGGCGGCGGCGGCTTGGTCGCCCTGGGAGAAGAGACACTGGATTTCCGGATGAAATCATCAAAAGTAAAAGCCGATCAGATCAAAAGGGCGGAAGCAACAACTGTCGTGACAGCGTGTGAAAACTGCCATACTCAGCTGTGCAATCTGAATGATCATTACCAGATGGGTACTGATGTAAAGTTCCTGTCTTCGATGGTCGCAGATGCCCTGGTTCAGAAGTAATGCATAATATCGGTATCGCTGTGCGAGAGGGAAAGGAAATTGTAGAAAAATATATTAAAAAGAAAAAATATGGTGTCCGAGCCCATCCCGAGCATTTTCTTATAAACAGGCACGGAGCATTGATTGGGAAAACATTGGGCCCAAGAAACTGGGCAAGTGCAAAAAATCGCAACCTGATCCGGGTTCTCCTTGAACAAAATCGAACATTTTTCAAAAGTATAGAGATGATGCGTGATAATGCGTTAAGAGATTAATCTTCATCTTTACCCGTCAGAAACCACCAGAAGACCGTCATTCCAACCAGCGTCGCTAGGACCAGCAAATAAGTGACAGATTCCGTGTGCGACATAAAATCTTGAAGCGTATAAAAAATTGGGTCCATAATCAAAGCCTTTCTTAATGCGCATCCTTGTAATCCGAATGTTCATATAAAATGGGCATTCTGGTTACGATAAATCTGTAGAGAATTAAACCGATCATTACGATAAAGGCTGAAATTCCGAATTCCATCCAGTTCGGAAAGTATCGTTCACTGGAGGGAAGCTGCCAGTTAAAAGCAACCAGGCAGACATTAAATCTGTTAAGGATAACACCCAGCACAGCCAAAACGGAGGTCCATTTTATCAGGGGTAGATTTTTTATCCGAACACCGATGGCATACAGAAGGCTGGGCAGAGCCACAAAGCCTAATAGCTCTACGAGATACCAGGTTCCATACCCGGTTTTAAGATAATGCCAGTGGTTTTCAGAAGATATGCCCAAAACCTTTATGGCGAAATACCCTGCCAGAACATATGATGCGGCTTTGCCAAAGCCTAAAGTGATACCATTTGCTTCTTTGAGGTGAGTTTCATCCATTTTGTAAGCGAAAAAGCGGTGGGACAGGGTGCTTTCAAAAATCACCATGGAAAGCCCTGCGACTATACTGGTGACAAAGAAGTAAATAGGTATATATGAAGAATACCACAATGGATGCAGCTTTGACGGTGCGATCAAAAATAGGGCGCCCAGAGAAGACTGATGCATGGTGGACAGTACAACGCCGAATATGGTCAAAAGGATGGTCAGTTTAACTACAAGATTTCGGGCTCTTTTTAATCCCAGCCATTCCATTGCCGCCGGGGAGAATTCGATAAAAAGAACCGTAAGGTAGATGCCTACGCAGAGACCCACTTCAAACAGAACAGAGGTGGT
>JAFCZV010000216.1 GCA_019314155.1 Deltaproteobacteria bacterium | reverse complement strand
TGTTGACGATCTTGTAGATGCCTGTATTTTCTTAACCAAAATGAACGAAAAAGGTATTGACCGGCTTTTTGACGATACACATACACCATTAATAAATATTGGGTGTGGCAAGGATCAGACGGTCAAGGAAATTGCGGCAATAGTCGCGGAAGTTGTTAGATATAAAGGTGATGTGAAATGGGATCAATATAAACCCGACGGAACTCGGCAGAAGTTGTTGGATATTTCTAAGATAAAAAAACTGGGATGGAAACCGAATATTGCCTTAAAAGACGGCATTCAAGACGTTTATGAATGGTATTTGAAAGGCACAAAATAATGACCTTTACTAAATTAAAAAAAAGGTGGGCTTTAGAGTATGAATTTAGGAAAACCCGGTCGAAGAAAGTTAAGCGTTTGCTATTAGAAAAGGGGATGCCGGTTTTTGAGCAGTTCGGTATTAGAAAAGTGATTCTTTTCGGATCTGTTGCAGACAATAGGTATGATGAGATGTCGGACTTGGATATTATGGTTATGCCTCTTTCGGGCGATAAATACTGGGATTTTCATCACGAAATTGAAGAGGCTTTAGGCATGCCGGTTGATCTGTATACGAAAAATGACCATCCTGTTATTGTAAACAAGATTCTTTCAAGAGGAGAAATAGTTTATGAACTATAATCTTGAGCTATTGAAAGCTGACATAAAAGACGAACTGGAGAAATTAGAACGCCTGGAACAGGAATTTTTAAAGGTAGAAAAAATAATTGGCCTCTCAGCCGAAGAAGTATCGTACATAGACCGTGGAGCAATTGGATATTTGTTGCATAATTTTTACAATGGATGTGAAAATATTTTTCGCTCCATTGCCCGATTTTTTGAAAACGACATGGGCCCACAAGGTTGGCACAAGGATTTGCTTAAGCGCATGAAATTAGAAATATCTGGTTTTAGACCGCGATTAATTGATGAAGAATTATATCGGCTTTTAGATGATTTTCGTGCCTTTAGGCACAAATTTCGACATTCTTATGCTTTTGAGTTGGATTGGGAAAAAGAATGTTTGGTTGCAAGAAAATTTACACACACAGCCAAAATATTCAAGATTCAAATTAATAATTTCATAAACATATTAAAGCAGATTGAGGATAAGTAAAGGAAGACCATTTCAGGCCGCGGAAAAAGAAGTTTTTGAAGGTGAATATGAGATAAAAACCTTGCTGCCGGAAGATTTAATTGGTCTTAAAATTCAAGCCATTTCCAATGATCCAAAAAATCGTTACATGATTGTTGCGCCAGACATTCAAAGACTACTTACTTTGCATCAGGATAAAATGGTCAAGGCCGTTGGTTTTAGAAATTTCATTGTCCATGAATATGGTAGGGTTGAGTTAAAACAAGTTTTCGAAGTAGCCAAAAAAGAGATTGAAGATCTTGAAAAATATCTTTTGTCCATTTTTTCAAAATTAGGAATTTGATTTATGAGTCACACTTTAAGCAGATCAGAGAAGGAAAAGGTTATACAAATAATTTCATCTCATCTTTTTCAACAGTATGATGAAATTCTCACTGTTTATATATTTGGGTCTTTTATATCGGAACGGCACTTTTTAGATATAGATATCGGTATCATTACCGCCATGGATTTGAACAAGCCGCTGGATTTTGAGTTGGAGCTGGAAAACCGACTGGAAAAGGCAATAAAATACCCGGTAGATGTAAGGATTCTCAATCGAGCGCCGATATCATTCAGCCAGAATGTTTTTAGAACCGGCAGAGTCATCATTGACAAGAATCCGAACATGCGAGCCGACTTCGAAGGTAGGATATTAAAACAATATTTTGATTTTTCACCCTTTCAGCAAAGATATTTGCAAGAGGTAACAAATGCCCCTGTATGATCAAGAAAAAATGGTTAAACTTGTATCGGAACTCAGAAAGAGTGTTGCACGCTTAAGGTCTATCGGTCAGTTGCCTTTCTCCGAATTTCTTAAAGATCCTGATAAAATCGGAAGTTCAAAATATCATTTTATTGTTGCCATCGAATCCTGCATTGACATGTGTAGCCATGTTATAGCTCGAAATGGCTATCGGGTTCCAGATAACTATGGCGATACTTTTATTGTAATGTGTGAAGCCGGGGCGTACGATTCGAATTTCGCAGAAGAACTCAGAAACATGGCAAAATTCCGCAATCGCCTGGTTCATCTATACTGGGAGTTAGATGATCGTCAGCTATATGATATTCTTCAAAATCGGCTGGATGATTTTAAGAAATTTCTCGATTATATAGCAAGGTTTCTCGAATGGGAGAGCAGGCAGTCGTTATAAATCAGGATAAACCCGACGGAACTCCACGGAAGTTGCTCGATATTTCTAAGATAAAAAAACTGGGATGGAAACCGAATATTGCCTTAAAAGACGGCATTCGAATTGTTTATGAATGGTATTTGGAAGACATAAAAGGTTGACTTTTTATGGGATTGAAGATATTTTGTATGCAATATATGCAATTGCACACAAACAACAATTAGGAGTAAGTGATGCCAAAAACTGTAACCACTCGCTTGGATGACCAATATGTAGATAAAATTGATGAGATGGCGGCAAAGAAAGGTATAGACCGCTCGGCACTTTTGCGTTTGTTTCTACTCAATTCTTTAAAAGAGCAGACAATACGCGATTCACTGGATGATTACAAGTCTGGCATAGTAACCATCTGGGAAGCAGCTCAACACTGTAATCTGACGCTTTGGGAAATGATAAAAGAAATCGAAAAGGCACATATCTATACCAGCTATGACTTAAAGGAACTGAAAAAGGATCTGAAAACTCTGAATGGATAAGATCGTTTCAAATGCAACGCCGCTTATTTATCTGGCAAAAGCTGATAAGCTGGCCCTTCTTCAAAATACGATAAATCAGGTATTTATTCCAAAAGCTGTTTTTCAGGAAGTTGTCGTAGAGGGTAAACGCCTTGGAGAAAAAGATGCTTATCGTGTGGAGAAAGCAATTGACCAGGGTTGGCTGAAGGTTAAAGAAGTTAAAAATATGTTTTCTCTTAAGGTTTCGTTGCATCTTGGTGAAATAGAGGTCATTTCTCTGGCTAAGGAAAAAGGAATCAAAACAGTTCTTATGGATGATGCTAAGGGTCGGTCGGTAGCTGAATTAGCGGGTTTGAAGCCGGTCGGAACTTTACGGATTATTTTGCAGGCTGTCAAAAACCGCATTATAGACTTTGATGAATTCCTGTCTACCTTAGAGGATATTATCCATGCAGGGTTCTATCTCAAAGATGAAGTTTATATAAAAATTATACGTACAGCAAAAAAAATATCGGAAGAATAATCCGATCACCTACTAAAAAATCATAATTAAAATTCCTGAGGTATGGAAAGATTTTTAAGGCATACCCATGAAACATAATTCTCAAATTAACAAATTTATCCAGGAAAACAGCTCGTTATTCTGGTGGATAAAACCTGAAGAAAAAACGAATATTAGCATCAATGTGCTTGTCGAAGCTGTATTGAATTATGGGAATGAAAAAAGCGTAAAAAAGCTTTTTGATTTGGTTGGAATTAAAAAAGTAGCGGACATATTTTATTGGCAAATATCCGGCAAACGGTCGAACATTCATAAGCGAACAAAGCATTTTTTTAAGATCTATTTTAAAAGACATGCACAGTGAAGTTTTAACAGAAGAACAACGGAAGCTTCTGCCTTTAATCAGGTCATTTTCAAACGATTATTACCTGGTTGGCGGCACAGCGATTGCTTTGAATATTGGGCACCGTAGATCAATTGACTTTGATTTATTCACAACCCGGGATATCAAACGAAAAAGCATCAGAAATTTGATTGAAAAAAGTGGGTTTGTGGTGGATAATCTCTTATATGAAGCCTTCGATCAAATGCATCTTGTTATAAATTCTGTAAAAATAACGTTCTTGAATTTCCCTTATAAAATCGTTCATCCGATGGATTTTGATGGGATAATAAAAATCCCTACACTGTTGGATCTGGCCGCAATGAAAACCTATGCCCTGGGAGGGCGCGCTAAATGGAAGGATTATGTTGATTTATATTTCATTTTGAAAGCTCATCATAGTTTAAAAGAATTATCAGCCAGGGCTGCCGACATTTTTGGCGCCTATTTCAATGAAAAGCTATTTCGTGAGCAACTTTGTTTTTTTGATGATATCGATTACAGTGAAAAAGTCGAATATATAGGCGATGAGATTGATGAGGAAGAAATCAGAAAAGTTTTAGTGGATATTGCAACGACAAAATTTACATGAGTGCAGTCAAATAATAGGAACCCTAATTGAGCGAAAGTCGAGGATGCCCCAGATTCAAGGCATCAAGGGTGAAGCCGTAGTCGTCTACTGCGAGCCCTTGATAACGAAGAAGACGGGGTATCATCGGCTTTCCCAAGGGGTAAACAAAATAGGAATTTTTTAATAAATTTATATCTCATTTATACAAGAGTTATATCAATGCATTTAAAATTATAAAATTGCTGACAAATTAAACACATAAAACATTTTTCCCGTTTTGTTTACGCTCATTTAGGGTAGAAATGAGAAATAAATGCAATGAACAAAAAACTATCAGAAACAATTTCAGATTATTTTAAAAACAAGGACGAAGTTGTTGCAGTCTATTTGTTCGGTTCATATGCGAGGGGAAAGAATCAACCTTTCAGCGATATTGACATCGGGATATTGTTAAACCGTATAGATCAGGAATTTGCCAACCAACAAAAAATGCGATATTTGACTGAACTTTCTCGAATAATAAGAAAAGATGTTCATCCGGTTATCCTTAATTCTGCGAGCGAAGTTCTCATGAAGCAAATTTATTCAAAAGGAAGATGTATTCTAATCAACGATTCTAAAAAACTGGCGAAATATAAAATGACCATGTATGCCAGGATAGCTGATTTTGCTTTTTATCTGAATAAGATGCAAAAAGGCTTTATCCGAAGGACTTTGGAGGAGTAAACATGGTAGATAAAGATCTCATCATAGCAAAGGCCAGTTCGGTCAAAAGGCATTTAAGCCGAATAAAAGAAAAGCGCGATACTGATATAGAAACTTTCTTGAAAGACCTTGATAGGCAGGAAAGCATTCTATTTAACCTTCAGATGTCTATTCAGAATTGTATCGATATTGCTGCGCATATTATCAGTGAAGAAGGTGTTGGAGTCCCCGGCAGCACGAATGAGATGTTTTATCTGTTAGAAGACAATGGATATATATCTGTCGATATAACCGAGAAAATGGTCAAGGCCGTTGGTTTTAGAAATTTCATTGTCCATGAATATGGTAGGGTTGAATTAAAACAAGTTTTCGAAGTAGCCAAAAAAGAGATTGAAGATCTTGAAAAATATCTTTTGTCCATTTTTTTAAAAATAGGTATTTGATTTATGAGTCACACTTTAAGCAAAGACATTTGGCAAAGGTGACAAATGCCCCTGTATAATCAAGAAAAAATGGTTAAACTCGTATCGGAACTCAGAAAGAGTGTTGCACGCTTAAGGCCGCGGAAAAAGAAGTTTTTGAAGGTGAATATGAGATAAAAACCTTGCTGCCGGAAGATTTAATTGGTCTTAAAATTCAAGCCATTTCCAATGATCCAAAAAATCGTTACAT
>JAFCZV010000215.1 GCA_019314155.1 Deltaproteobacteria bacterium | reverse complement strand
TAAACCAATACTGCTACCTCGTCAGCCAGCTCAAATGCCCTAAGTTTTGTGTGATCGCGCATGATTTGTCCCTAAAAGCCTTCAACCTTCAGTCTATCCACCTGAGTAGTTACGGGTTAACATCGTAATGTAATGAAAATTTAGACGTTAATGATTCCCATAATTCTTTTTGTCAATCCGGAAAGATCTTTCCAGGATTTAATATCCCATTTGGATCAAAAATATTCTTTATCTTCTTCATCAGTTTAAGTTCGGCAGGACCGATCTCCTTGGCTCAAACAGAGCGTCTATCGCAGCTTCAGCTTTTTTCAGATCATCCTGATTCTTCTTGTCGAGCATTATATTAAAATGGATATTTCCGTCACCGGCATGTCCAAAGCTTACCATTGTAAGTCCGGTTTTTTCTTTTAAAGCATCTATCCTTCTAACCATGTCAGGAATCCTGCTTCTCGGGACAACAATATCTTCATTAATCTTATCCGGGCCATATTGGAAAAGAGCCGGAGAAATTGCCTTTCTAGCTTTCCAAAGATTTGCAATCTCCGATTTCGTCTCGGCGAACTTGATGTGCTTTGCGCCCTGGGATATGCACACCGTTTCTAATTGTTTGATGAGGATGTCCACCTCTTCGAATTTTCCGTCCACCTCTATCAACAGTAAAGCTCCGGCTTCAACCGGCAAATCCATCTTAAGATGGCTCTCAACACACCGAATTGAAGCATTGTCCATAAACTCAAGGGTTCGCGGTATGATGCCTTGGGCAATGATTTCAGAAACTGTTTCCGCAGCCTTTTCCAGGCTGTCGAAAACGGCCGTCATTGCGCGTATCGCTTCAGGAAGGGGCAGGAGTCTGACAGTTATCCGGGTAATAATGCCAAGGGTCCCTTCGGATCCAACCAGTAGACGCGTAAGATCATACCCAACCACCCCTTTAGCGGTCCGAACGCCGACATGTATGATCTCGCCGGTTGGGAGGACAGCTTCAAGGCCCAAGACATAATCTCGGGTAACACCATATTTAACCGCTCTGGGCCCCCCTGCACACTCGGCCAAGTTGCCGCCCAGGGTAGAAAATTCGGAACTTGACGGATCCGGAGGATAAAACAGTCCTTCTTTTTCAACGGCCTGATGAAAACGGGCTGTCACAACACCGGGCTCTGCATGGGCGATGAGATTATCCTTGTCAATTTCAAGAATACGGTTGAACCGGCTCATGACAAGGATTACTCCTCCTTGGACGGCAAGTGATCCCCCGGTCATCCCCGACCCGGAACCGCGGGGGATTACAGAGAAATCGTCTTCATTGGCGAGGTTTATAATGGCAGATATTTCTTGGGTATTTCCCGGGAATAAAACAGCATCGGGCAGATAACTGGCGGCTGTTGCATCGTAGGCATAGCAGACAAGATCCTCTTTTTTCCTGCTGCAATAAGCGTTTCCCACTATATCTTGGAGCTTTCTGAACGTCGTATCCGTAAGGACCATTTTATGCCATCCGTTGGCAAATGTTTGTTGTCAAGTCAAATAGGACACAGATTTTCTCTGTGTCCAAAAAAGGAAATTCCTATACTATCAAGTTTTACCATCGCTTCGCGATTCCATATATGATGTCGGAGTATTAGAATTTGCCGGTTTCAAGTTTTTGGCAGAGAAATTCCACCTGTTTTTGTATAGCGCCTTTCTCTTTTAATTCCCGATCAACAGCGCCGATGGAATAGAGGGCGGTGGCATGGTATCTGTTGAAACTTTTGCCGATTGCCTGGAGGGGGGCATCGGTATATCTGCGCGACAGATAAATAGCGATCTGTCTCGGTCGAACAATCGATTGCTTGCGAGAACTTGAAACAATCTCTTTGACGGAAATACGATAATGTTTACAAACCAGTTTTTTAATAACATCTACGGTAATATTTTTTCGTCTGCATACAATATTCTTGACAACACTTTCAGCGAGTCCAAGATCAATCGATGTTCCCAAAAGAGATGATTTCGCTGTCACTCCAACGAGACCGCTTTCGAGTTGTCTCACATCCTCTGTAAGTTCACTGGCCAAGTAATGGATGATGTCTTCGGGAATTTTACACCCGTTACGCTTTGCCTTTTTCTGAAGTATTCTGACCCTTGTTCTGAATTCAGGCGGTTCAATATTTGAAATAAGCGCGCACGAAAGACGTGATCTCAATTCGTCATTGAGTTTCGGAATGTCCGAAGGGAGGTAACAACTGGAAAAAATGATTTTTTTGCTGGATTCAAAAAGGGTGTCGAGTGTCAACGCAAGCTCAATCTGTGTTCGTTCCTTGCCGGTCAGATAGTGAACGTCTTCAAGAAGTAATACATCACATTGATTCCTATATTTTCCCTTGAAGACATCAATGGAATTATTTCGATACGCATTGACCATTTCATTACTAAAGTTCTCTGCAGTTGTATAATAGACACGATCTCTGGGATGCTCGGATAGGATGTAGTGTCCTACGGCTTGTGAAAGATGGCTCTTTCCCATTCCGGTTTTCGACAATAAGAACAAACAATTCTGGAGAGAATTTTTTCGAGAAGCCAGTGAGAGTGCTGCTGAGTAAGCAAAGTCATTGTTGCCGCCCACCACGAACTGGTCAAAGGTAAAATCCTTTCGCAAAAACCGTCCGTTTTGCGGGTATACATTCATCTGAGGAAGCGGCAGTTGCGGGTTCTCATCTAATTCTTTACTCGATCTGTCCTTTGATTCCGGAACCTTCACGATAAACCGGCATGATTTCCCTGTGGCCTTTCTTAATTCAGACTCGATGATATCTCCATATTGATCAAGAACCCGTTTTTTGGAAAAAAAGTTGGGGGAAGAAAGAAAAACACAGTCGTCATCGCACTTACTGAATCTCAACGGCTCGATCCACATCCTGAAAGAGTGGCTGGGAACACGTAATTTGATAGCAGATTTTATCTCTTCCCAGTTTGTTTTCATACAAGTCTATATTCTCAGTTGTGCAAATAGAATGAACGTGTTGTTCAAGGGTAAAACTGTTGATAAAATAAGGATATCAATCTGTTTGGGAGTATTATTTAAGATTATCAAGAAGCCACCGAGCAAGTTGTCGCTAACATAAAGCATCATCCCCTTCATGTCAAATCCGATAAATCCCATTTATTATTTATTTGCCAACAAGTTATTAACAATTTTTATCCATTTGTTTTTATTGTTTTATTTTTACACCCTTCCGCCAAATGCTTTTAAATACAATCTTTTTTAATGGTCCTTTTTTTATAAGCATTTTAAGCATATCCACAGTTATCAACAGAATATGCACATTAGAGCTTATTTGGATAATCTCCATTTTTCTCCTATTTTCTCTTTTTTTTAAATATTTTTTCATCTTAAATTTTTAAGATCGCCGGCTTCATTAAGAACATTGATCGCAAATTTCTTTGGAATTTATTTGATATATTTTTTATAATCTGTAGTATAATTATCTTTTTTGTTATTTCACTTTTTGAGAGGTTATAGCGATGTTCGATTCCCGTCCGATTATAGGAATTACCATGGGTGACCCTGTTGGGCTCGGTCCGGAGATTATTTTATTAGCCCTTTGCAACCCTGCAATTTATGAAATTTGTAAGCCGCTTGTGCTTGGAGATCTTCGAATTCTGACTGCTGCAAAACAATGTACACAGAGCAATCTACATATCGAATCTGTCAAAGATCCGGATAGTGGCATATATAAATTTGGGTCGATAGATGTTCTCAACCTTTCAGAAATCGATCCGGATAAAATATCATGGGGCAATCCCACTGTTCAGACTGGAAAGGCTATGATCCACTATATACAGGTCGCCTCCGATTTGGCAATTCAAAGACGTATCGCAGCAATGGTGACCTGTCCCATAAATAAGACAGCGATTCGGCTTGCCGGAGTGTCCTATAACGGACATACTGAACTTCTGGCTGAACGAACAAAATCCGAAAATTATGCCATGATGTTTGCCGGAGACAGTCTTCGTGTTGTCCTCGCAACCATCCATGTTCCATTAAGGGATGTTCCGTCAATACTTTCAAAACAAAAAATCCTGCTGACCATAAAACTGACCTGGCAGACCATGCGGGAACGATTCGGATTTAAAACCCCTCGAATTGCGGTTGCGGGTCTGAATCCCCATGCAGGTGAAGGCGGAATGTTCGGAAACGAGGAAAAGGATATCATCACACCGGCCATCGCCCAAGCCAGAAATGAAGGGGTTGATGTTGTCGGGCCAGTACCGCCGGACACGCTGTTTTATCACGCTGCAAAAGGACGTTATGATGTTGTCGTATCCATGTATCACGACCAGGGCTTGATACCATTCAAATTGATTCATTTTAACAACGGCGCAAATATTACCATCGGACTTCCTATTATAAGAACTTCTGTTGACCACGGAACAGCTTATGATATTGCCGGAACCGGCACTGCCGATCCGGGAAGCCTGATCGCGGCCATAAACATGGCGGTGCAACAGGCTGCTTACGCAAGTGAAACGGGGAGGCACACCCCTTGAACACTTACTAAGATTTTTAAAACATTGATAATGAAAACTGAGAAAATAATCATTCGGGGGGCAAGACAACATAACTTGAAAAACATCGATGTTGAATTGCCTCGCAATAAACTCATCGTAGTTACCGGCCTCTCCGGATCGGGAAAATCGACACTTGCATTCGATACGCTATATGCCGAAGGACAGCGACGGTACGTGGAATCCCTTTCCACTTATGCACGTCAGTTCCTTGAACGTATGGAAAAG
>JAFCZV010000214.1 GCA_019314155.1 Deltaproteobacteria bacterium | reverse complement strand
AAGCCACATTCGGTAGGGTTTTGGCGTATTTTGCAACTTCTGGAACCCTTACCACACCACCGATGTTAATACCACAGTTGCATACAAAAACCCCGATCTTGGGGGTTTCCTCACCAACATCTCTTTCCGGAGGCAGCTCGAGTATCTTTGTCTGCGTGTTGCGTGCCGAAGCCAGATGCTCTGTTGCTGCACAGGCCGAAGCACTCGCTTCCATAACCGACTGCGGGATATCCTTGGGGCCGGTAAATGCGCCACAGGCATATATCCCCGGCACAGAAGTGGCAACAGGATGAAAACTGTCGGTCTGCGTAAAGCGGTAGTCATCAAGTTCGATACCGATACGCTTGGAAAGATCGACAACATCCTGATTGATTTCAAGACCCACGGACAGCACAAACATATCAAATTTTTCCTCTGTGACTGTGCCGTCTTCCTGGATGTAGCGAACCGATATATCATCGGTTCCGGGCACCGGATCTATGGAGTGAATCCGGGATCGGATAAATCTGATGCCTTCTTTTTTGGCGTTTTCGTAATATTTGTCAAAGTCTTTGCCGTGGGTGCGCATATCCATATAGAATACCGCACAGTCCAGCGGTTCGTTGCTGTGCTCTTTGGAAATTACGGTTTGCTTAATTGCGTACATACAGCACACGGAAGAACAATACGCGTTATCACATCGATTGAGGTCTCTGGAACCGACACACTGCAGCCAGCCGATTTTTTTTGGCTCCTTCTTGTCCGAAGGCCTGACCAGATGCCCCATATACGGGCCGGTGGCAGACAGGATTCTTTCAAATTCCAGAGCGGTCACTACATTGGGCAGCTTGGCGTACCCGTAACTATCGAATCGGCTGGGATCAAAGGCTTCAAATCCAGGCGCAAGGATGATGGACCCCACGTCAAGCTCAACAATTTCATCTTGCTGAGAGTGATCGATTGCTTCAACCGGACAAAACTCGGCACATATTTTACATCCGCCGGTTTTAAAATGTACACAAACGGATCGGTCAATGGCCGGCGTATTGGGCACCGCCTGGGCATACGGCACATAGATCGGCCTTCGGGGCGCCAACCCGGCATCATATTCTGATGGAATTGGTTTAACGGTATGTTTTGTTATATTTTGTTTAATTTTATCCAGATTGATATGTCCGGTAGGGCACACAAAAGCACACGCACCACAGGCCATACATACATCCGTTTGTATGTGAAAGGGAGTATCAACTTTCATTTCCACACCCCTCCCGGTCAAACCGATGGCGCTGTTGCCCATTTTGTCACAAATACGGGTACAGAGACCGCAAAGAATGCAGGTGTCATCTCTAATCTTAAAGCGTGATTCCTTTAAGTCGTATTGCACCGCAAGTTCCTTAATGATCGGCACATCCGGACAGCGGGCAAGCAATAGCTCCACGATCAGTTTTCGACCTTCGTGAACTGAATCGGTGTCGGTTTTGACTTCCATTCCTTCCCAGATAGGATAGTTGCAGGCGGTCACAAACCGGGTGCGACGGCCGTCAAAAAGCTCTACCGTGCATAACCGGCACATTCCGGCGGGTTCAAGAGCCTTGTGATGGCACAGGGTCGGAATTTCAACCCCGTATTTTTCAGCAACTTGAAGAATATATTGTCCTTCTTCTCCCTTAACTCTTTTTCCGTTAAGCTTAAACTTAATCATGGATTTTAACCTTATTATATCCGAAGATTATTTAATGAGAATAGCATCGAACTTACAGGCATCATAGCAAATGCCACACTTGATACATTTTTTTTGCTCCATTTCGTGGGGCGCTTTCTTTTCACCGGTTATGGCTTCCTCAGGACACCGTTTGGCACAAAGCGTACAGCCGTTGCATGCCTCTTCATCGATCTCATAATGAAACAGTGGCTTGCAAACACCAGCCGGACATTTTTTGTGCCTAATATGAGCCTCGTTCTCATCCCGGAAATAAAGAATCGTGGTCAAAACCGGGTTTGGTGCCGATGTCCCCAGTCCGCACAGGGAAAATTTCTGGATCATCATTCCCAACTCTTCCAGAAGCTCGATATCCCCCTCTTTGCCGTTACCTTCGCAGATATCGGTCAAAATATCTAGCATCGCCAATATCCCTTCTCGGCAGGGATTACACTGACCACAAGACTCCTCTTTGAGAAATTCTAGAAAATAACGGGCGATATCGACCATACAGGTGTCTTGGTCCATGACAATCATGCCGCCGGAACCCATCATGGAGCCTACTTTGGTTAACTCGTCAAAATCGACACCCAGATCTAAAAACTGTTCCGGAATACACCCACCTGAAGGACCGCCGGTTTGAACCGCTTTAAATTTTTTCTTTTTGGGAATACCACCACCGATATCAAAAATAATCGTTCGCAAACTGGTCCCCATAGGAACTTCAACCAAGCCCGTATTTGAAACTTTGCCAACCAGTGAGAATATTTTAGTTCCCTTGCTTCTTTCAGTCCCAATGGAAGAATACCAATCCGCCCCCTTATTAATTATCACCGGCACATTGGCCCAAGTTTCAACATTATTCAGCATTGAGGGATTGTTGCGGAAACCTTTCTCTACCGTATGGATATATTTTGCCCTTGGGCGGCCGGATTTACCTTCAAGGGATGTCATTAAAGCGGTGGATTCACCACATACAAAGGCTCCGCCGCCTCGGCTTATGTGAATATCTAAATCAAAACCGGAACCCAGAATATTTTCTCCAAGGAGTCCCAATTCCTTTGCCCTTTGTAAAGCGATCGACAAGTTTTCTACTGCCAGCGGATATTCATGTCGAACATAAACATACCCCTGATGAGACCCGATAGCTATAGCGCCAATTATCATACCTTCCACAACACTATGGGGATTTCCCTCTAGAAGACTGCGGTCCATATAGGCGCCCGGGTCACCTTCATCTGCATTGCAAATAACATACTTATCTCCATTTTGTCTGCGGCAGGTTTCCCATTTGATTCCAGTAGGAAATCCACCGCCACCGCGACCCCTTAGGCCCGATTTTTTGATCTGATCGATTATCTCTTCGGACGTCAAATCAAAAAGAGCTTTTTCCAATGCCATATAACCGCCCACCGATATATAATCCTCAATGCTGGTGGGATCGATCATGCCATTACTTCCGAAAATAATTCTTTGCTGTAGTTTATAAAAGGGTATGTCCTCTTCATGAGTGATTTTGTTTTTAGTTGCAGGGTCTTTAAAAACGAGCGACTTGACCAAATTGCCGTTTTTAATTGTTTCTTCAACGATTTCAGGTATATGTTCTTCTTTTAGACTCGGATAAAAAATGCCTTCAGGGTGGACAACCAGAATCGGTCCTTTTTCACAAAAACCGTGACAGCCCGTGAGTTTTACTTCTACTTTATTTTGCAAATTACGCTTTGCAAGCTCCTCTTTCAGCACATGGTGAACTTTTGCGGTCCCATAGGCACCACAGCCTGAACCAGCACAAAGTGAAAGTAGTTTCTTTTTCTCACTTTTTTGTGTGGATATAAGTGAGTTTCTAAATATTTCCAGTGCTGCTTTGTTTTCAAATTTTGCCATGGTTTTGCCTAGCCTCCATCCCCCATACTATTTAGAAACTGGTTGCTTGTATTCGTCAATAGCTTGTATTGCACTGGTACGATCTAGACCGCCATGAGTTTCCTGGTTCACTGTTATAACAGGACCGGATGCACAACACCCAATGCAACGGACTGCCTCCAAGGAAAAAAACATATCATCAGTAGTTTGACCTTCCTTAATGTGCAGATGCTCCTGCAATACATCCATAATTTTATCTGCCCCTCGTACGTGGCAAGCTGTACCAGTACAAACATTAACTATATATTTCCCCCGGGGCTCCAAACTTATGGTTTTATAAAATGTAGCCACGCTGTAAATCAGGCTTTCACCCACACCTAATTTCTCAATCAAAACTGGAACCACTTCAGGCGGCATATAATTATAAATGTCGCTGATATCCTGCATGATCATCAGTAAGGCCTCATGGTTTCTACTATATTTTTCAATTATCTCTTCTATTTTTTCCCAATCTATCTTAAGTTTATTAGCCATAAAGATTAAACCCTTCTGAATGATTTATATTAATTTTGCCTTTTTTAGGAAAAACAAAAAAACGTATTATTGCCCCTGTTTTTATAAACATTTTAAAACATTCGCTAAAAAACGGATTTTCCAAAAGTCTGATAAACCTTATGATAATTAAATGGAATTCAGCATAAAAATAATAGTAATGCTTAATAGTAATTCTTAAAGGTGTGCTTGATAATTAACCGGGCAGTTTTCGACGCAGTTCCCACAGCCCGTACAGAGATCCATATCGATACTGCGCGCCCGTTTTTTAACCTTTACTTTAAAGTTTCCGGCGGATCCCTCCACAGATTCCAGATCCGCGTATGTGATGATTTCAATATTCAGGTGCCGGCCGACCTCGACCAGTTTGGGTGAAATAATTCACATAGCACAATCATTGGTGGGGAAA
>JAFCZV010000594.1 GCA_019314155.1 Deltaproteobacteria bacterium | reverse complement strand
TATGGGTTTCGGCCAGCATGGTTGCAATACGAACATCTTCCGAAGAAGAATCGATCACCAATGTTCCGGTTTCGGCAATTCCCCAATCAGCAGGCGTAAAAGACGTGTGAATCTCATTGGTATGAGGCCTTAAGGGAAATTCGAGCAACTCGAGTTCAGAAGTTTCGCATGCTGTTTTCAAAAAGCGCGCTTCGTTTGGTTCTAATCCTGTTGCAACAACTGTTTTACCGCCCTGCTTTTGGGTTAATTCGACGGTATATCGAAACGCTTCCTCCATATCGGTGATTTTCGACACGATGGCCTGAACTGTTTCTGCTTGTTGTTTCATCATTTGGATGAGATCTGAATTGGGCATGATTTTTTTTTTGAAAAGCGATAGGCTGGTCCGTTGAAAATCGGACCGGTTGAACTGCAACAGCTCGCCCAGTTGAATTTCAAAAATTCAACTGGGCTGCTGGGAGTATCAATACGATTTTGTTAAATTGCTTACGTGTTACACTTTTTCATGGGCGAATATCTATCGTTGGATAGAATCCCTTTTTCGGTCCCTTTGAATAGGGATGAATGATATTAAATGAAATGTCTTGTGTTTTCTGGGCATGCCCTTTGTTTTGCCGGCCGTCAAAGAAAGCACCGTTGGCCTCTAAAATATGCTCGATTCGATGTTTAAAGGCCTGGACGAATTTGGCACCGTTGCCCTTAAATTTCATGGCACCCAGGTTGAATTTACCGTCAATCTCAGAGAGTGCTTTGATGGAAACGCTGTGTCGTGCAAGATCCTTGGCGTTTCTGATGTAGCCCCAGGCAATATGCCCTGCCGGAATCTTTAAGGGTTCATTCAGATCAATGATGGTGTGCGGCATGATGATACACCCGGGTCCAACAGTCAATGGGAAATCCCGGGTGCCCCGGAGAAATGAATTAAAGCCGACAAAAACATTTTTCCCCAAACGGCCGTGGATAATTTTGCCACCATGGGCCGTAATGTTGTTGCCTTCAAGACGGGAATTGATGATGTAGCAGTTCTCCTGGGCATTGGCACCCTTTCCCATCCATGCATTTTTCTTTCCCATCCATGCATTTTTCAGATATGCGCGCTGTGCCACCAGGACATTTTCGCCGATATGGCTTTGCCCTCTGATTACAGCATAGCGATTCAAGGACGCACTGCGTGGAATGGCGGAGGGGGCTTTGAGGTTTACGACATCGAAAATACCTTGAAAATCCGTTTTTCGGGCTCTCACAAAGTCGATAAATATTCCCACCGGCTTTTCTCCGGGGTTTATGGAAATATAGTTGTCGAGAATTTTTTTGAGGAAAGTATACCTGAACTCAAATTGATCGTCGGCTTTGATCCAGACTTTTCCGGGCTTCACATTCTGATGGGACAGTTCACCCACCTGAACATAAGCGAAGGCACCGATAATAGAGTCGTGAACCGTTGTCAGATCCACAGTACTGAAAGGCCCGATAAAACATCCTTCCACCGGAGAACCGTGAATGTTGGCATAATGCATGGATGCCGTATTTTGGATCAAAAACTCTTCCAGGGTTTCCGGATCGTGGGAATAACAGTGAACCAGTGTTTTGATCAGAAAGGCGTCTTTGATACGAATGACCTCGTCATCGTAAACAGGAAGTTCAGAACCCTGAAAATGAAACCGATCCCCTTTGGCCTTGAGTTCATCGCCTCGGACATCACTTTTATAAAGTACAGAGTGTTCCACCGTGCATTTGCCGTAAAAATAGCTTCCGGCCAAATTTGAACGGTTGAAATGAAAGTGAATCGGATGCTGGGGTGTAATTCCGCAAAAGGCATAGAATTTACCCAGTTGACGCATTGGAATCGTCTCGCGAACATAAGGTTTTGCATCGAACTCGAAATCCCGGAGGTTGACATTGATGCGTTCGATTATTCGATCAATAAGGTTCCCAAGCTGTTTCATCTTCACCCCATTAAAATAGATTGTTTAAAGACGGTTGCCTTTTTAAAAGATAAAACTGATCGTTTCCCATCAGCAGCATAGACAAGAAAGCAACGATAAACCAACCTCTGCATAAAAAATTCGATTAAACCAAGGAAATGAATTTTATACCTAAGTTGAGCTATTTTTAGGGAAGAGATGTGCTGAGATCTTGATGCAGCAGGGTTTGCGAAAACCACAGGCATACCAATGGATATGTCGAGGATTTTTGCGAATCCTTGATGCGCAAGAGATCGGTACAGATCGAGCTAAAAATCGCTCAATTCAGGTTATATATTGGGTTGTGGTTCTAAATGTCAAGAATGATTTGCAAGTAAATCGGGGGCATTCCTGGATAGGAAGTGTAGAATCAATGCCGTTCATTCCC
>JAFCZV010000213.1 GCA_019314155.1 Deltaproteobacteria bacterium | reverse complement strand
ATGCCTTCGTAGATTCCAAAATACTGGTGGCGGGACTTTACATACTCGACCATATTTTCTTTAATTTTGCCATTGCAATTCGCACCTATTTCCATAAGGTGGGAGATCCCAGAGACATCGCTCCGAGCATGGCAGTGGGTTTCACGATCAATCACATTGCAGCGGTAGCGCTTCCGGTTGTCGGCGGACTGCTGTGGATCATCGATTACCGCATCCCCTTTGTGTTCGGGGCAATTCTGAGTATGATTTCCCTGATCGCCGTGCAACGAATCCGGGTGAAATAACCCCACCTTTTTAAGGGAAATTGACTAATTGTTCTTTATAGCTCTGGCACGGCTCGGGCTTACGGGTGCTTAAACACAAGTTTCAGTCGGTTGGAAAGAGATATGCGCCGTCGTGGAGCGCTCTCTCTATTGGGATTCAAATGCGTTTGCCCTGGTGGAACTTTAAGGATGACCTGACAATTTTCCTGTTTTGTGGTATGCTTTATTGTACGGCTTACTAATATGCGAAAATGTTGAGAATGAAATATCTGCTGATCATTATAGGGTTAATTTATATTTTGAGCCCCTATGACATTATTCCCGATTTTATAGTCGGGTGGGGCTGGATCGATGATTTAATTCTTCTGTTTTTTTTGTGGCGATTTGTTAAAAATCTCCTCCAAAAACAATCCAATGCCCGGAGTTTTAATCATCAATACCGTCAATCCTTCGAACGTAACAGCGGCTTCTCAGAAAAAGACGCGCATAGGCCGGGCGCAAGTCCTGCAAAAGATCCCTACACGGTATTGAATGTCCCCGGGAATGCATCTCCTGAAGAAATAAAGAACGCTTACAGGAAACTGGTCAATAAATACCATCCTGACAAGGTGTTCCATCTGGGAGAGGAGTTCAGGGAGCTGGCAGAAAAACGCTTTAAAGAAATAGAGGAGGCTTATCGGAAATTGATGCCCAAATAACTCAGCGCGATGGAACTGGGCAAGCTTTTGCAGTTCAACTCCAATGGTCTTTTATTCTTGCAGATTCTTCACTTTACGCAATGCACGATCGATAGCAGGGGCAAGTTCTGCAAGATCGTTTTTCAATATGTAATCGTGTGCACCGGCGTCCATAATCACAACTGCATCTTCATACGCAATCGCACCTGTTACAATGATGAATGGTACATTAAGCCGCTTCTCCGAGTAAATACCCAACGCATCGAATGGACTAAAACCGGGCATTGAATTGTCGCACAGGATAGCATCCCATGTCTCTTTTTCCAAGGCTTTACTCATGGCTTCAGGGGTGTCGACCTGATGGTAAGTCGGGTTATAGCCGTCTTTCTTCAATTGACGGACAAGCAGCAAGACGTCATCTTCAGAGTCCTCAGCGATTAATACTCGGATGGGTTTGTTCCTAAATTCTTTCTCCGGTGGTGGAGACTCGTTCAAAGCCAGCCAGTAGCGATCCAGCTGACCGATAATTTCTGCAAGTTGGACAGAGTCCGCTGGTTTACGTATAAAACTATTGACGCCCAACCGGTAACACTCCGTTAGATCCCGATTATCCTCGGTGGACGTAAAGGCAACCACAGGGATCAGATTCGTTCGTTCATCCTCGTGCAAATTTTTTAATACTTCCAGACTATCTATTTTTTGAAGATTCAAGTCCAACAAAATAACGTGAGGCATTTTGCTCCGGTCACGGTCCGCATAGATCCCGGTGCCAAACAAATAGTCAAGAGCTTCAGCCCCATCTCTAGCAACCACCAGTTCGTTTACAATATTATTTTCTTGGAATGCATCAAGTGCCACCCGTTCATCTTCGGGATTATCGGTAACCAGCAGGATTGTTTTCGCATTTCTTGCGCGTCTTCTATTCTCGCCGCTGCGTCTTTCAGGACCTATATAATTGGGATCATCATGCTGTCTTCGATCATAATCCTTAATATTGGGCCCATCTATAATTTTCTCCCGACGGTCCTTGTTATTTTGCCAGACATTAATTTTGTTATCCGGTTCCATACCTTTGCCTTTCCCTTTTTTATTGGGCTGCCATTATTGACGGTTTCGTAAAAAGTCTTTTGTGAGCGACATCGAGCAATTTTGGAAAAAGATTCATGATGAGTCTGGCGTAAAAATTGCAAATTGAGAATACCCGGTCGAAAAGATGCACGCACACCCGAAAACTCCGATGGTTAAATGCATGTAAAGCAAAATTCGTGCAAAGTTTAACATCTCAATTAAAAAACTTAAAAACGTTAAATATCATATGGTTAACTTTAATGTGAGAATTGCTGGACCACAACCGTATGTCAATATTTGACAAAATCTGTTCTGTTTTTGACAAATTTTAACTATTTCGGCGTCATATCATCAAAAGTAAAGAACGCTTACAGGCAATTGGGCAGATGAGTGTTGGCTGTGTGGAAGGTTTTAATTATAACCCCTTTTTTTTCTGCGTTTTTAAGTTTGTCAGCATTGTTCGCATGATTTCTATCATGTGCTCGGATCCAATGGCTTCAAAAAGCGCCAAGCCTTTTTTATACATTTCTTCGGCTTGGTCAAACTGGTTTCGGATGCGGCAAATGTCTCCCAAGAAGCCGCAGGCGGTGGCCACAGCACCTTTGTTATCAAAGACTACTTGTATGTCTAAACTCCTTTTGAACATGTCCTCAGCTTGATCCAAATCTCGACGGGCATAGTAGATCTCACCGAGCTTTCCGTAAGCCGTCGCCATGCCTTCCTCACGGCTCAGCGCCTGATTGATTTCAAGGCATTTTTTGTACATGTCTTCGGCTCGTTCAAGATCGCTGCGCATCTGGTAAATCGCGCCCAAATATCCATAGTCTGATGCCATTCCCGCTTTATCGTCCAGCGATTCTAAAATTTGCAAGCTCTTTTTGAACATCTCTTCGGCTTGATCCAGATAATCCACTGTTAGATAAATCGCACCCAGGTTGCCGTAGGCCGCCGCCATGCCTTCCTTGTTCCCCAGTTTTTCTTCTGTTTCAAGTCTCTTCTTGTACTCTGCCTCGGCCTGTTCCAACTCGGTTCGGGATCTCGGGGGTATTCGCGACATTTTGTCATTCTCCTTTTATTGAGTTTGATCATGAGCATCTTGACTGTATGGCTCAGCCAATTTTACGGCAGCTTGGGAAAAATTGCACCCGGAAAGAAAAATCTTTGTCGGTCAAACAAAAAATATTCCAACCCGTAGAAAGAGATTGATACCCTAATTGAGCGAAAACGGTCAAGGGATTTCTGAGTGATCGCTGTGGCAAAAGACTCAAAATTTACTCCTTGGAGGGTTTTGAAAATGAATTTTTCTAAGAGGCTTTGAGCCTTCCCACCAGATAGCCGTCCATCAAAAGGTGTATCATATGATGCAATACACAGACAACAAGTGCCAGCCCGTATTCCGGGAAAAGGGAGACTTGTAAAATTATCGACAGCGGCAGGGTCTTTTGTCCGCCCATGAAAATAACACTTTCTCGCCGGCCTTTGCCGAGCTTCAACAATCGGGCAAAAAAACCGGCCACGGCCAAAAGTATGCCATGAAAGCTAAAAACCAGAAATAAAACGATCCCCACCGATGTGCCGCTATCGACGATGGCATTTTTTGCCTGGGACATGGCCATCCAGACGATTGCAAGTACCAGACACTGGTTCAGTGTTTGCATTTTCAGAGCAAAGGGATCCATAAAGGTTTTTGTAAAATATTTTAAGGTTAAACCCGTGCAGAGCGGCAACAGTACATAAAGGCCGATTTTGATCATGATTGCCGACTTGTCGATATAAACGACCGTTGACCCTCCTACTAGATTTAACAACAGAGAAAGAACAACCGGTATCGTAAAAACGGCCAGCCCATTGGCCAGTATAGTTATTGCCAGGGCCTGTGCCATATTGCCGCCTGCGGCTCCGGTCATAACCACACCGCTGCTTAATGTCGTGGGCATCACCGCCACAAGAAAAATTCCTATTAAAACACCGGTGTCCAGGGATGTCGCCGCGAATAAAGACCCAACCACCGGTGAAACCAGGAAAATGACGATCAGGGCGGCCACGATGCCTTTTACATCCATCAGACCGGACTTTATCTGTCTGGCATTCAATGACAACCCGGAAAAAAAGAATATGAGAACAATCACGGCATCGGGCCCCTGGTGCATTTTGAGCCACCTGCCGATGCTCGAAACAGTTTCGCTCGTGTCCGCCACTGTTACGATAAAAACAAGAAGGAGTCCGATCAAAAACCAGTATTTTTTAAGCAAACCTGACACGTTAATGCGCCCTCATGATATTGCGGATTTTTCTTGCACACATAACAGCTTGAATATGTGAATTCTATAAAAAATACGTTTTATTTACACAAATATTATTATATGTAACCCTCCGACCCGAAAAAATCGAAAAAATGCTTCTTTCCGTGAGAGCTTTAACCATTTAAATTGATTACATTTTTGTTTTTCAGCATTTCGTGTTTTCAGGATCGATTCTCATAAGCTGACAGCACCTGCATAAAATTGACCATGATGAGA
>JAFCZV010000212.1 GCA_019314155.1 Deltaproteobacteria bacterium | reverse complement strand
TATTCATGGTTTCCATCACCGACTACAAGATTGGTTCTTTTTCAGATATATCTTTTGAACACAAGATATTGTCTCATGGTTGGAATTGTTTACAGGAATGGCAGCATTTTTATAATTGGAATCGTCTTCACGGATCTCTTGGTGGTCTTAGTCTGATGGAAAAATATTGTCTTGTTTGCGATAAAACTCCTTTCTGGGATGATGTTGAAGCGAATAATGATGATAATGAAGAGCGGTTACAAGGGCAAAACTACAGAAAAGAACTTCTAGTAAAACGATTGAAATGATCTATGTGAATCACTCACATTTACTTTAGAGAAAAGCTGCCATGTATTGATAGTCCGGTGTCAATGCACCGTTCTGTAAAATGACCGCTTTTTTGATCTCATTCGGAAGGTTGAGGTCTTTAAAATCTTTCTTGAAATCAGCAGAAACAATGTCATTTACAAATACTTTTAGTTCCGAAGAAAAAGAGGCGGATGCTTCTCTGGGAAACTCACATGGCAGATTATCGATGGCCATGATGGTGATACCAGAATCCTGAATCCCATTTTTATAATCATCTTCATCGGCATAATAGGTGTAACAGGCGTTATCCGGCTTTGTGGCCGCCTTCGTTATTTCAATCGATCCGTTTATATCACAACTGATATCACCGATAACTTGAAGCCCAGATTTATTCGACCCGACCAGATAATCTTTAAGTCTTTGACGTGTAATAAGCCTCGGGTATTTTTCGGTCCAGTACACACAATTAACAAGAATGTTCAGATCGGAGAGGTAATCATCAAATATGGATTCATACTTTTCAGGGTGGTCGTAATAGTCCTGCAGTTCAAATTCGCCTTCTCTGGGTTGAACCATATCTTTTTCTTCAAACACAGCTTTATAGATGTAAGCATTGTCCAAATCAGCACCGTTTAATCCTACCCTGAGCTGATCAGGTGTGATTGTTTTCACCGGTAGAAGATCAAGTATATTCTGAGCGCCCTTCGATACATTGCCGTACCCTGAAAGCCCAACTGCCAGGGGATGAATTTCACTCGGGATTCCTGTTTTGGAAATCTCCAGGCCTATATCTTTTATTTCTTCTTTGGCCTTGATGTCAGAGCTATATTGATATGCTTGCTTAATCCTCTCAAAAGGCGTGCGAAAACCCTGCATTTTCATTTTTCGGCCAAATGCATGAAGCGTTTCGATCATGCCGGCCAGACCAGCATAAACACTAAAAGTAATTAGGCGGGCATTACGGTGGTCGCTCATCCGTTCATAATCAATGAGATTGCATTGAAGATCCATGAGCCGTTTCAACATCTCCATGTTATAGGGCTGCCCTTTGACTGTATGAGAAAAAAACACGTATGTTTTGCCTTTTTCCAATAACCGGGTTGGGATTTCCTTCACCCCAAAAACGATATCGGCATTGCTCAAACCCTCATCTATCCGGGCTTTGGCGTTTTTATATACTTCGTCCGGAAAAATTCGGATATCAGAAGGTTGGACAATGGTTGTTATTCCGAATCTTTCATATAACTCATTTACATCTGCGGGAATCAAAGGTGTCCTTCTTTCCCATTTATTTTTGTCTTCTCTGCGTACACCTATCGTTTTTCGCATTTTGTACCACTATTTTGTATATATTAACGGTTAAGGCACGGTTCTATCAGTTTTGATGGTTTTATCTTGAAATCGATATCCAAAGCTACTCATCTCGTCCAGCACAGGCTGATATATCGCCCTGAGTGTCGGCCGCCGTACGCCTTTTGCTTTGATTTTACCCTCAATAATCAGCCTTGATGCAATGGCTGCCGGTAGAGAAACAGCTTTCGACATTGCAGAATCTCCGCCTGGCTCACCTTTAACCAGTAGTGTAGAGGTCTGTTTCTCTTCATGATTCGAATATTCAGCCAAAACCTCGGTATGGATAATCACCATATCTTTTTCCTGTGGGCCGTATGACATTTTACGCAACATCATGTCAACGAGAATATCAGCGTTTGTTCCTTTTATAATATCAATTCTCTGATCATTAAAAAAGCCGAGCCATTTCAGTTTTTTGATAAGGTCTGAATTATCCCTGATATTGAAAAAGCGTGCAGTTTTTTGGAGGATATTTTCAGGACTGTCTGCCCCGATTAATTTTGCTGTGAACTCTGCATAGGTGGTGTCTGCAAAATCTATTTCATCGGTTGTGTCGAGCAGCTGAAGATCTGATAGACCTTTCATCGTGTTGCACCAGCCGATGTATCGTAATATTCCCCTGAAAAACGACACATCGTTGGTCAATTCGAAACTTTTAAGATATTGCGTGCAGTCACGGTTGGGATATGTTTCAAAAGACCCAACCCCTTCCAGATTAACAAGCCAGTGGTGATCAAACAGAGCCCTGGCGGGAACTTCCACTTTTTCCCCATTTTTGAGGTAAGCGGCTGGTGCTTGTGCTGCCAGGATAATCCCTTTTGGACTCCACGAGAATTTGTACCCCATAGGATTGTTATTGTGTTCAAAAGCAGGGAGGCCTGCTCCATAGGACAAAACACTGGTTACTTTCCCCCCGCTTGCCCTAGCTTGATCAATCAGCCGTTTGGAGCCCATGTTATCCAGCCCGGGATCCTCGCCGATTTCGTTTAGAATTAAAATGCCACGCTCCTGGCAAAATTCATCCAGAGCTTCCATCTCGGAGCTGATATATGATGTGGTTACCATATTTTTTCGGTGTTTTAAGCACGCTTGAGCGACCGGAATATGCATTAATGGAGGGATCATACTCATGACCAGATCGACTTCACTGACAAGCTGATCGAGAAGGTCAATCTGGTCAATCGACAAAGCAAAGGCCTTGCCTGAAGGTCTTCCACCTATAATTTTTTCCGCTTCCGATTTTTTCAGCGAGGTAACAATCACTTCATATCCGCACCTGTCAATGAAGTAATCCACAGCAGGCTTGGTGACGAAACCGGCGCCGAGAACAGCTACCCTTTTCATTTTTTCCTCACTGTAGTTCTTCAATTTTATAATTGATTTGAATCCCGCGCGCTTTTACCTCATCAATGAACTCGTGCGGAGGAACATGGCGCACGGGTGACAGAACACCAGCTTGGTTAATTTTGCCGGTAAGCACCATCAGGGCACCAATACTGGCCGTAAATCCTACGGTACGGTTCATGGCAAAAAGTCCGGTTTCAAGATCCCGATAATCGATCAGATCATAAGTGACCTTCACCTTTCTGTTCTCTTTGAGGCCCCACGCTTCCACCCTCAGCAGGGCAACATCCTGCTCGTCACTTTTATATTGAAGTTTGGGGGGCAAGCAGTTTGCAAGAAAGGCACGAGGAGAAATATCAGCCTTATTTACTTTGATTGGATTTTCGTCAAGAAGACCGAGATCCACCATGGTACGCCAGAATTGGGAATGTCCAGGCCATCTCAGGGCGAAACGGCCCATTTCCACCAGTTCTTTACCCAACCCAAAAATCTTTACATATCTTTCGGAATCTCCGTTGGGATATGCTTCCACAGCTCCAAGGCCGGGAAACTCAATTTCATGAACATTTTCTTCCCTGAAAATTTCATGGCCGGGCACAATATGCAGCCGGCCGTTTTTTACAAGCCGTGCTTCACGAACATAAACGTCAAGTACCCGGTCAAAAATCCAGGAGATTTTATATTTGATCGGGCTGTCGTCCGCACATTCAGGTGCCGGTATACCTCCGCCGTAGGAGTAAATACCATGGACCACATCTAACTCGTCTATGGATAGACGCCCTAAAACAAGATCAATCCCGGGATCAAGCCCCATTTCTGGAAGAATAATTCCGTTTTTTTTCTTCGCCGGATCATCCAGCACACTCAGATCATATGTGTAGTTTGAACTTATAAAAGGGATGCCGGCATCAAGCGCGGCCCTGGCTGCCGTTAGTGACAGCTCAATGGGCAGCATACAGATAACTACGTTGATATCTCTTTCGGAAAATTTTCCTGCCAGGTCCTTTTCCTTTGAAACATCAAGTTTTAAGGCTTTAGTTTTTGAATATCCCCTTTTTTTCAGGTAATCATCTGCCTCAGCCAAACTATTTCCAGTTGTAAAAATATCAGCGGCAAAAATCCCAGTGATCAGGCTGCTTGATTCAAGGTCATGAATAACAGCCTTTCCCTGCAACCCCATACCCAGCACGATTGCTTTCATTCCTTAATATCTCCTAATATTATCTTACCCTGATTTTATCGCATTGCCTGAAAATGTAATATGACTTCGCTTCGAACCATTCTTTATAATTGCTCTCAATGATATTTTCAAGCAAAATGATATTAGTATACCTCAGCATGTGCTGTTGACATCCTTTTCAGATCGTTTCTCACAGACACGCAAAAATGTGAGAATCGAGGATATGATTTAATCGAACGCAATTACATCAAATAGACAGATACATACGTGATCGGATAAAAAACACACTTTATATTGAATCAAACATTGCTACTATTTGTAATGACGTAGGTCTATGTTTTCGATTAGGACACATGAGTAATGGAAGCAAAGTTTT
>JAFCZV010000211.1 GCA_019314155.1 Deltaproteobacteria bacterium | reverse complement strand
ACTTTTAGATTCGATGATCGTTCGGCTCGATTTTCCGGTGACAGGGTCGACTTTCTCCTGCATGGTTTTACCGGGGTTGATATCGCCGAATTTAACCGTTCCATCGACTTCCGTAATAATCGGTGTTGCAAAAGGATCCCACGTTACGAGAAGGTCTCCGGTTTTGACAAGAACACCGTCGTTGATCTTGATATGGGCGCCGTAAATGACCGGAAAACGCTGCTTTTTTCACCACATTGAGATTAACAAACTTAATCTTTCCGTCAGTCCTGGCTCTAATATCCGCCTGTTCAACTCTTCGGCTTGCGGTTCCACCGATGTGGAAGGTGCGCATGGTCAACTGGGTTCCGGGCTCTCCGATGGACTGGGCCGCAAGGATTCCTACAGCCTGACCGATTTCAATCTTGGTGCCGTGTGCGAGGTCTCGACCGTAGCACTTGGCACACACCCCTCGCCGACTCTTGCATGTCAGTACGGACCTTATTTTCACTTGAGTGAGCCCGACTTCTTCAACGGCTTTTACCGCTTCCTCGTCCAGATCTTCCCCGGCTTTGACAATCACTTCATTTGTAAACGGATCGACGATGTCCTCAATGGCGACCCGTCCTAAAATTCTTTCTCCGAGGCGTTGAATAACTTCTCCACCTTCCATGAGAGACTCGACCTCGACACCAACCATCGTTCCGCAATCTTCATCATTAATAATACAGTCTTGGGCAACGTCGGCGAGCCTTCGGGTAAGATATCCGGAGTTGGCGGTCTTAAGGGCCGTATCCGCAAGACCCTTTCTGGCACCGTGAGTGGAAATGAAATATTGAAGCACGGAAAGGCCTTCCCTGAAATTGGCGGTAATAGGCGTTTCAATGATTTCACCCGATGGTTTTGCCATAAGGCCACGCATCCCGGCAAGCTGACGCATCTGATCTTTACTCCCCCTGGCTCCGGAATCCGCCATCATAAAGATGGGGTTGAAACTTTCTTCCACAACAGGCTTTCCTCCCTCGTCGAATACAGGATTGCCGTCGCTGTCGGTGACAGGGGCCACACGCAAGGCTTTCATCATCTCATCCGCCACATCGTCGGTTGCCTTTGCCCATATATCGATGACCTTGTTATATTTTTCACCTTGGGTGATAAGGCCCTCGGTATATTGCCGGTCGATCTTTTCAGCCTGCTTTTCGGCACTTTTTAAAATATCCCATTTGGTCGACGGTATGATCATGGCGTCGACGGAAATGGATAGGCCGCCTTCGGTTGAGTACTTGTACCCGATGTTTTTTAACCGGTCGGAGAGGATGACCGTAGCTTTTGGACCCAGGTGTCGGTATGCATAATCCACCAGTTCAGTCAACGTCCTTTTATCTATGATCTTGTTGATCATAGAAAACGGTATCTCAGGTCGCTTGTTGATCACCTGAAAAATATGGTGGGCTTCATCGGCAAAAACAATGTCGCTGATATCTCCTTCTTCAAGGGTGAAAATTTTATCCGCATTCTCATCAGAAACGCTGAATATACGCTTGAATTCGTCTTTCCTGCACAGGCCGATGAGTCCTTCATTATCCCGGTCAAGCCCTTTGGAATGTTGAGCGACCATTTCGATAAAATCGGCACCGGACTGTAAATTTTCAAAAACAGCCTTGGCCTCGTCTTCTTCGAGAACCTCGATATGGCGGAGCATCATGATGTTATCTTTGGGAATGATTTCCCACAAAAGGATACGCCCTACAGTCGTATCAAACCTTTCTCCGTCTATACGAACCGTAATTTTTGCATGAAGATCCACTGCTTTGGCATCGTATGCACATCGAATCTCTTCAGGATTTGCAAATATTTTTCCTTCGCCTTTTGCCCCGGTTACGCCTCGGGTCATATAATAGATGCCAAGGACAATATCCTGACTGGGCACAATAATCGGGCTTCCATTTGCCGGAGAAAGGATGTTGTTGCTCGACAGCATCAAGGTCCTGGCCTCTATTTGAGCTTCTACGGAAAGCGGTATATGAACCGCCATCTGGTCACCGTCGAAGTCCGCATTAAATGCCGTACAGACCAATGGATGGAGCTGAATGGCCTTGCCCTCGATGAGAATCGGCTCAAATGCTTGAATGCCCAGCCTGTGAAGTGTGGGCGCTCGGTTTAAAAGAACCGGATACTCTTTTACAACCTCATCCAAGGTGTCCCAAACCTCCGGAATTTCTCGTTCCACCATCTTCTTGGCGGTTTTTACCGTGGAAACAAGCCCCTTTTGTTCGAGACGATAATAAACGAACGGTTTGAACATCTCCAGGGCCATTTTCTTCGGCAAACCGCACTGGTGTAGCCTTAGATTCGGGCCGATGCTAATAACGGTACGACCGGAATAATCGACGCGCTTGCCTAAAAGGTTCTGCCTGAAACGCCCCTGCTTGCCTTTCAAGGTATCACTGAGGGACTTTAACGGCCGTTTATTGGATCCCATAATTGCTCTGCCGTGCCGGCCGTTATCAAAAAGAACGTCCAACGATTCCTGAAGCATCCGTTTCTCATTGCGGACAATAATGTCAGGCGCCTTTAATTCCATAAGGCGTTTTAAGCGATTGTTGCGGTTAATGACTCTCCGATAAAGGTCATTGAGATCCGATGTGGCAAATCTTCCCCCCTCCAGCGGGACAAGGGGGCGCAAATCCGGCGGCAGGACAGGAATAATGTCCATGACCATCCAGGTGGGATCGATTCCCGATCGTCTGAATGCATCAATAATCCTGAGTCGTTTGGAGAGTTTCTGCCGTTTGGCCACAGATCCGGTGGAATTTATGTCAGCCTTCAATTCCTTGTATAATGTTTCGAGGTCGATCTTCTCCAGCAGTGCCTTAATGGCTTCGGCACCGATTCCTGCTTCGAATTTCGTCCCGTAAATCTCCCGGGCTTCTCGATACTTTTCTTCTGATAGAAGTTGATAGGTCTTAAGATCGGTGTCTTTTGGATCTATGACAATGTAACTATCAAAGTAAATTACCTTTTCAAGATTTTTTAGCGTCAGATCTATCAAATTGCCGATCTTGCTCGGAAGACTTCTCAAAAACCATATATGGGAACAGGGTGAGGCGAGTTCGATGTGTGCCATCCGCTCCCGCCGGACCTTGGACTGAATGACCTCCACGCCGCATTTTTCACAAATTACGCCCCGGTGTTTCATTCGCTTGTACTTGCCGCAGTTACACTCGTAGTCCTTTGTCGGTCCGAAAATCTTGGCACAGAAAAGACCGTCTCGCTCAGGCTTAAACGTTCGATAATTGATGGTTTCGGGCTTTTTAATCTCTCCATGCGACCATTTTAAAATCCCTTCAGGCGATGCCAGTGAAATTTTAACACCTGAAAAAAGTTTTGGATCAGTCGGCTTGGTGAAGAAATCGTATAAAGTTTCCATTTTTTTTCCTGTTTTTATGTTTCTTCCATTAGGGTTATGTCTAAACCCAAACTCTTCAATTCTTTTGTCAGCACCTTAAACGACTCGGGGAGGCCCGGGTCGAGTGTATTCTGACCTTTTACGATCTTTTCATACATACGGGTTCTTCCCGCCATATCGTCAGATTTTACGGTTAAAAATTCTTGAAGCGCATGCGCCGCCCCATAAGCCTCCATGGCCCAGACTTCCATCTCGCCCAGACGCTGGCCGCCGAACTGAGCTTTCCCTCCCAGGGGCTGCTGTGTCACAAGTGAATAAGGACCGATAGATCTGGCATGGATCTTGTCGTCCACCAGATGATGAAGCTTCAACACATACATGGTCCCAACGGTAATTTTTTCTTTAAAAGGTTCGCCGGTTCGGCCGTCATACAGCGTTGTCTGACCGGTCGAGTTCAGACCCGCTTCCATGAGAAGAGACTTGATTTCAGATTCCTTGGCCCCATCAAAAACCGGTGTGGCCATGTAAACACCGTCTTTGTAGTGTTTCGCAAATTCACACAATTCTTCATCGTCAAAGCCGTCGACCTTCTCCTGAACAGATGGTTCTGTAAATATTCGTTTGATTTTCTCTCGAAGGGCTTCAAGCTTTTGTTCTTCCAACAGCTTATTGAGTTGATCCCCAAGACCTTTAGCAGCCCACCCCAAATGAATCTCCAGAACCTGGCCGACATTCATCCGGGAAGGCACGCCCAGTGGATTCAGGACCATATCCACCGGTGTGCCATCTTCAAAATAGGGCAGATCTTCTTGGGGAAGAATTCTCGATACAACACCTTTATTGCCGTGACGTCCGGCCATCTTGTCGCCCACGGACAGTTTTCGCTTCATAGCCACATAGACCTTAACCATTTTGATGACGCCCGGTGGAAGATCATCCCCTTTTTCATACCGGTTGACGTGTCGTTCAAAAGAATCCCTGCAAATTTCACACTGATTCCTGTATTTTTCCAGAATATCATGGATCTGTTCGGTCAGTTGCGGACTTTTTAAGACAATCCCTTCAAGCTGAGCCAGCGGTATTTCGGCCAGAGTGTCGGAATCTATCTTGCTCCCTTTTGGGATCAGAACCTTCTTTCCTTTTTTCAGGGATGAATAGCATTTCTGCCTCACGAGAATTTTCTCAAACTGCGTGCGGGCAACCTCTTCGATGACGGAGAGTTTTTCATCTCTTTCTTTTTCAAGGGCAACGATCTCGCTATCACGGTCATCCTTTTCAACACCACGTCTTGAAAATATTTTGGAATCAATGACAATCCCCTGAACGCCGGGGGGTATGCGTAAAGACGTATCCTTCACATCTCCGGCTTTTTCACCGAAAATCGCCCGTAAAAGTTTTTCTTCAGGAGAAAGCTGGGTTTCACCTTTGGGGGTAATCTTTCCTACCAGAATATCTCCCTGACCGACTTCAGCGCCAATTCGAATAATGCCGCTTTCATCAAGATCCTTTAAGGCTTCTTCTCCCACATTCGGAATATCCCGGGTAATGTCCTCCTTACCCAGCTTGGTATCCCGGGCAAGAACCTCAAATTCTTCAATATGGACGGATGTATAAACGCCTTCCCGGTGAAGCCTTTCCCCCACCAGAATCGAATCCTCAAAATTATATCCACCCCAC
>JAFCZV010000210.1 GCA_019314155.1 Deltaproteobacteria bacterium | reverse complement strand
CCGCTGATCAATCGATGGACCATCCCCAGGATCTCATTGTCAATGATGAATTGTTCGTAGGAGATCGAATTGCCGGAATCAAGCATTCCGGCGGCCAGATGAACATAATCGGCTCCGGCCATTGCGACCAGCAAATAAGAAACGCCTTTTTCAAAACCTGATTGAATGTCGGGGATTTTGGCATCCGTCACTCCTGCGGATGCATAAATCGGCAGGTTGTAACGTTTTGCCAAATGGACGGCACAGGCATTCAACATGGCGGTTTCAACCGAGCCCATGGTAAGATCCATGGTACGCAGGTCCATAGCGGTTGGAACAGCACCGTACAGCACCCGGGCGCCTGGGCTAAATACTTGAGCAATTGCAACGCCTGCCAAGGCCTCCGCATGCAACTGGGCAAGGGTGCCCGCCAGGGTCGCCGGGGAAGTAGCTCCTGCAATGGGCGCCGGGGCGCAGGTGGCCGGAATGCCGTTTAAGACACAAAACTCTAATATTTTAAGCGTGTTGGAATCCAAGGTCAGCGGGCTTATAGGGTTGGTGATCACGGAAACAAAGGGGCGTTCTTTTAGCTGTTCTTCCCCGCCTGCTATGAAAGTGGCCAGTTGCCACAATTGCCGAACACCCTCGATCGTATCACACCCGCCCATGACATGCTTGGTGGTATTGGTGAAGGCATGAAAAAAATCATTCAGATGATAGAACTCGGGGGCCAGATCGTGGGCCTGACAGGCAATAATATAAAATCGGATGTTGTCGAGACGATCGACAAGATGTGCGGTGTTGACCACGTCTTTTAGGATGGTCGGGCGGTAACCATCGGTGCTCATATCCAGAATCTGAAACACCCGGCCGCCATTTCCAAAATAAACGTTACCCGATCCAAGGTGTAAATCATTTTTACCGTCGCGGGAGTAGAGGGTAAATTGCTTGGGGGCCTTTGCAATCATTTTGTCAAGCCACCTTCCGGAAAAAAAAACCCGTTCGGCCTTGACATCGACTCTGGCTCCGGCAATCTTGAGCATCTTTAGGGTGTGGCGGTCGAGTATCTTAACCCCTACGCGTTTTAGTATTCTGCGTCCGGCCCGGTCGATTTTGTCGATTTCATCGATAGTAAGCAATTTGAAACAGCCTCTAATTATAAATCGTTTAAAAGGTCGTCGATCTCCTTTAGTACGCCGTCATCTTTGGGCGTTACCTGATGTTCGGCAAGAATCCGCTTGGCCTCCTCATTACTGCGTGTGTAAAGATCCTTTGACCCTTCTGCTTCCCAGGTATCGTAGCGGCTGCGGTCCAGAAGCTTGGGAAGAAAAAGCGCTTGCTCAAAGTTCTCAAATGTGTGGTCATCCATTAAAAAAAATGCTTGGGGGCCTGCATTTTTAACCCTTTCCAGTGCGTCCAGAGCCAGGGTGGATTCATTGACCGGAATACCGCGAGTGAAAAAACGCGCCATGGCAACCAATTCATTGGCCATGGCAACCATTTCAAGGGAGGACGTACTGCCATACTCGAGATAGCCGTTATCATGGATAAGATTGCAACGGGAGAGCATGGCGGTAATAATTGAAAACATGGCTTCGGCGCCGGCCTGGGCATCCACTACTTTGGAATCCGATGCTCCTGCAAAGGACCAGATGGGGAGACCGTATATTTCGTCACGCATATCCGCTAAAGCCGCCTGGGTCAGGCTCCATTCAGGGCAGCCGTAGGATACAACGGCTGACTTCATGTCAAGTGCGCTGACGTTGGGGCCGAAAAGAAATGGGGCCCCTTTAGCGGCAAGCTGATGCACAATCAGCCCCACCAGGTTTTCAGCAATTCCCATGGCCATCGCCCCGGCAAGGGTTACCGGCGCGCCGCCGCCGGCATTTGAACCGGACGGGAAACAAATAGGGATCCCTTTGCGGGCGCAAAAAAGAAGCCTGTCCATGACATGTTCGGGAAAACGCAACGGGCTGATGGCTTCCGAATAATTCAAAAGAAACGGTTTTTGGCGTAGCCGGTCTTCGCTTCCGGCGACCATGCAGGCAATTTCGTGAATTTTGGCGATGTCTTCGCCGCGGTCGGCGATAAACACAATTGGTTTGTTGGTATTTTTAACCATTTCAGCAAACGCGTAAACATAAATATAATCGACTTTGGAAACATCCCCCGGGTTTCCCATAGACATTGCAAAGGAAATGTTTTCGAGACCGTCCACAAGCTTTGCAAAATTGGCGGTATCTGCAAGAACACATCTGCGCCGCTCTCCGGTTTCCAGATCGAGAGTAAAGGTGGTATCGGAGCCTGTGCCGTAAAACGGGTTTTCATCTACCAGGGGCATGGTTTTATGGCCGTGCTGATCATAAAGGGCGATCTGGCGCGGTGCGGATCGGATAGCTTCTTCGGCCAGATAGGCGGGCAATCGTATCCAGTCTTTATCAAACACGCTGCCGCCGGCGCCGGCAAGCATATCAAGGCTTTCGGCATGTTCCATCTTTATGCCGGTCTTTTCAAGAATTTCAAGAGCCGCTGTGTGAATCGCCAGCGCCTGCCGGCGGTTAAGAACTTTTAGCCTTGGTTGAAATGTAGGGATAGGACCGGGTTCCATGGTATCTCCTTTCTAAACTGATCGGTTCTATGTTCAGAGTTCAGAAGTTCTGGGTTGCTTTTTCTGTTTGCCCTTATTAATTACCTCCGAACCTTGAACCATGGTCGCCTAGGGCGACGCCAAAGGTGGGTAAACCTTTGAACCTTGAACCTGTGAACCTGTGAACGGCAACAAACATCTCAAGTTATATTGAGAAGCTTTTTGGCTTCAAGGACCGCCGAGCCGGCATCCGGTGCGTAAGAATCCGCCCCGATATCTTCGGCAAATTTTCTTGTGACCGGTGCGCCGCCAATAATTACTTTGACATCGTCTCTCAGGCCTGAATCAGCCAATGCCTTGATCGTCAAAGACATGGAGGGCATTGTGGTGGAAAGTAATGCCGACATGCCCAGAACATCGGCCTTGGCTTCTTTGATTTTATCAACAAAGGTTTCCGGTGCAACATCGACTCCAAGATCAATGATACTGAAACCGGCGCCTTCCAGCATCATCCTCACAAGGTTTTTGCCGATGTCGTGTAAATCGCCTTTGACCGTTCCTATAACGATTTTACCTTTGGTTGTCATGGCGTTTTCCTGAAAGTGCGATTTTAACGCCTCGACACATTCCTGCATGGTTTTGGCGGAGCGGAGCATTTGGGGAACAAATATGGCACCTTTGGAAAATTTGTCGCCCACAATATTCATGGCTTCTATAAGCCCCTGATCAAGAATGTCCTGGGCCTTTTCGCCGGCTTCAACAGCTTTAAGGGTTTCCTCAGTTGCAGCCTTGATATCTCCTTTGATAACCGCATCCAACAGTGTTTGGTAGCTCATCGGTTTTCTCCCTTTTATTTTCGTTTTTCCCCAGTTGTTGCCTTAATCTTTATTAATAATGCCATTTTGATAGGCGTCGATAAAGTCGCCGCAGTACTCATCTTTACCAAGAATCATCCGTGTGGAAAGAAGGGTTGCCATGAGACGTTTATCCGTAGGGTCAAGAATGGCGGCCGAGAGTCCGCGTGCCATCGCCAGTGCCAGAAAGTTACGATTAACAAGTTTGCGGAGCGGCAAGCCATAAGAAATATTAGAAAGCCCACAGATGGTGTGTATTCCCGGGAACGTTTCCATAATCTGTTGAATGGCCTCAAGCACAGCGTTTCCCATGTTCACGTCGACCGATATGGGTTGCACCAACGGATCAATATAGATGTCTTCTAAGGCAATACCGGCGCTGGTGAGTTTTTCAATAAGCTCCGCAGCCACGGTGACCCTCTCATCTGCTGTTGTCGGCATGGAGGTCTGAGCCATACATAAGGCCACAACTTTACACGGCTGTGAGGTAATCACCGGCAAAAGGTCTTGGAAACGATCTTTTTCAAGCGAAATCGAATTGATCATCGGCTCGCCCCGGTGGTGTTTGACCGCTTCAGACAGCGCCTCGGGGCTGGGGCTGTCCAGACACAGGGGCAGATCAACGGCATCTTGAACTGTCTTTACCAGCCAGCATAGATATTCGGTTTCCCTACCAACAAACGTTCCGGCGTTTACGTCAATGAAATCAGCACCGGCATCTGCCTGGTTTTTTGCTACTTGAACGATAAGTTCAGCATCTTGTTTCTCAACCGCTTCGGCAATGCGCTTTCGGCTGGTGTTGATATTTTCTCCGATGATAAGCATGTTTAACCCCTCTTTAGGAATTAATATTATTCGTGCTACTGATTGAATGTCAATTAAAAAGAGCAGATTAGCATCTGAACATTATCTCTTTAGACACAATCCTATTAACTCTTGTATATTATAACAATTATCGAGATTCCATATGAGAGAACATAGCTGATGAGTTTGCTGAATGCCCAAAATTGGGTCTACCAATTCGTGAAACTTCTCTTCTAATTCGCTATCTGAGGGAAGATTGTCCGGAGGTTCCCACGGTTCGGTGTCCACTTTATCAGCCAATTCCAGGATTTGACTGCTAAATATCCGAGGTGGCAGTATCTGTTCGGGTCCTACCTCACCATCAATTAGTGCGGCTGCCAATGGAAAAGCCAAATTATATTGAGCCTCTTCCGTATTTTGGGGATGAATATCACTGAGTGATTTTGCCTCCTTGAACGTCCGGACTTGAATACGGACGATATCCTCGGGAATAATTTCATTGTCTTTGCTGACTTTCAAGGCGCCTGCAATCGCCGGTTGAGCCCATCGACACACAGCATAGGGTTTGAAATATAGATTCAACATTTCATAGTGATGCCCAAGGCTCTCAACCCATTCACGCTGCGGCGTATCGTCAAAAATCGGTTTGATGCCGGTGAAACCCTTTGCGGCCATCAGGACAGACATCATGGCTACCATGGCCCCCCAGCCAATGCTGTCCTTGCCCATGGACGGCGTTTCAATCCCTTTCATCATCGGTGCAATGGGGGCGTGATATTCTGCTGTACCCATGGCGTTTAGCAAAGCGTTACCTTCCAAACCCATAAGTTTCCCTGCAGCTGCCGCTCCTGAAATGGCACCCCAGCTTCCGGATGTGTGATAAGTTGGATAAACTGCATGACAAATCAAGCCGCAGATAGCACCACGGGCAGTATACAGGATCCAGGATGCCCTTTTATCAGCCGGTATCCGTCATCAATATCAAGTGCATTTCCGGCAAACCCGTTGGCCAGTGCGGCTCCTGAAACTGACACCCGGCTACCGCTGACTAAAATGGTGGCATCATTACCGTTGAACTGTGCTGTTGCAATCCCGGCCATGAGCCTCCCAACAGGGGTTTTAGTACCGGCCAGCAACGCTCCCAAGGTGTCCAACAGGCAGCGTTTGGATTGATGCTGAACATCGGTAGGGATATTTTGCCAGTTTGTATCTAAGATAAATCGAATGACATAATCTGTCGGATTTTCCATTAAGCTGCTTTCTCCTCT
>JAFCZV010000209.1 GCA_019314155.1 Deltaproteobacteria bacterium | reverse complement strand
CGTTCAATATCCGGATGATCCACCCGCAATACACCCATGTTGGCGCCCTCACGGGTTCCGCCTTGCTGTATGATATCTCCGATGGTAAAATCGAATATTTCCATGAAGGAGAGGGGGCCGGAAGCCGTTCCCCCGGTTGAACGGATGGGATCCCCTTTGGGACGCAGACCCGAAAAACTCATGCCTGTTCCGCCGCCGTATGCCTGCACATCCACGGCGTTGGAAAGGGTTTTGAAGATGCTTCGTCGACTGTCTTCCATGGGGAGGACAAAACATGCACTCCCACAGCCTTCGTTCCGGCCAAAGTTTCGCAACGTGGGGCTGTTAGGCAGAAAATCGAGGTTGAGCATGATTTCTTTATACCTTTTTTCCCATTTTACACGATCTTCCGATTTTTTTTCATCACCTGCCACTTTACGGGCGACCCGTTCACACAGTTTCTCCCAGGTTTCACCCTCTGAGAAATATCTTTTTTGCAGTATTTTTAGTGCATTTTCGGTAATTTTCATTTTTCCTGTCTCCTGGACGTTTACCCGCATATTTTACAAGCCGGGTTTGACATCCACTGAAATAAGCCCGGCATTTCATTGAGCACGTATTTCACGGGGCGGATGGCTGGAAGGTGTGGTCTATAGAAAAGGTATCGGCTTTCCGGTGTGATAGGCCAGGGCCTGACATGTTGCGATTAACCGCCCATTCTTTTCCATCACCCTGATTTCAAAACCGGCTGTTTTTTTGGTCCGGCTGACTTGGCGCGCTTCGGCACGCAGACGCTTTCCAGGTTCCGGGCTGGACACGTATGTTACATTCACGTTCAAAGCCACGGCTATGGTGCCCTCTGTCTGACACGCCGCCTCAAAGGCTTCGTCGATCAAGCCAAAGACAGCCCCGCCATGGGCCCGATCGTAGATGTTGTTCATGGTCGACGGATCATAGGTCATCTCCACCGCGGAATATCCGAGTTCCAGATCTACCAGTTCCATGTTCAAAGCCTGTGCAAAAGTCTCTTTCTCAACCGCCCGAAAAATAGCTTCTTTAACTTTTGGGTCCATGAATAACCTCGACGTATTGTCTTAAAATTGATGAACTTGTGAGGGCGTAATTTCGTCCAACGATATTTTAATGGGTTTAACGGACAACCCGATAACGCCGAATCGGATTTTAACGCGATTTTAAGTGTATAATAACAAAAAGAAAGTGATGGAGCAAATAAATAAGGCAGGACCGCGAATGATCCTGCCTTATGTGCCTTGAATTTATTCCAAGGCAGCGTCCGGTTCGGTTGAGCCATTCGCCCAATTTGAGCGTGGAGTCGCCCGAACTGTTAAGAATAAACCTGCGCTATTTTCATGACAGCGCATTCAAAGGGTCGAGCAATATTTGTCTCCCCTTTAACGTGACCTTAGAAAATCTGTAACACCACAGATCACTTCAAACACAATTAGATTTTTTCTTAAAACCCTATAAACCAAGGCGTCTTGTATGTCAAGGAAAAATTACCACAATATATAGTATCAAATGATTTTTTCTGGAAGGATAATAAAAATGAATTGTTTGGAAATAATCGATTAAGGATTATATTATAATCATGTTCTCACCGGCGATTTTTTTGGAGGTGTTTAAAAATGGATCGGGCCTTGTATGGTAAAAAAAGAGTTGTTTTAGTTATAGACAGCGACACGGTCGGAGGTGCCAGGCTAAAAAGGATTCTCAACAAATACGGTTACCGGGTCCATACCGCTGTGAACTTGAAAGAAGCCCGTCGGACCCTTGCAGAAAAGAAAAAGATAGATATCGCCCTTTTTTCCTTGAAAGGATTCGACCTTGCCCCTGAGCAGATTATTAAAGATTTTAACCTCGAAAAGCCGGTGATTGTGATTCTGGAAAAATTCTCCGAGGAGGTGGCAGCTTCAGCTTTAAAAGCCGGTGCGATAGAGTTTCTTACCCATCCCGTGGATTCTAAAGAGCTTATAAAAAGATTGGGGGTTTGCGTCCGTATGGCAGATGACGGCGGATATGAACGGTTAAGGATAGACGTATGCGCCCCGATGGAAAAGGACGGCGACGCTCCAAGATTCCGTCAACGGATCTTTCGAGGTTTATATCCAAAGTCCGCTGAAAAAGAGATTCTGGACTATGGATATGAGAAATTGGACAGGTTGGGAATCGGGAGTTTCGGCGAGGTCTGGAAAATCAAAGATGTAACAAAGGATCCGCCAAAGATTTTTGTTGCCAAGATTCCCCTAAATAAAAAATTTAACGCCAAGTTTGAAGAAGAGGCCCATATATTAACAAAACTCGCCGGACATAAAGGGGTTCCAAGGGTCTTTGATATGATAGAAATAAAAAACAAAAGCGCACTGATTCAGGAGTTTATATTCGGGAAAACACTTTATGAGGTGATTGAACGGGAGCTCGAGGAAGCGGAAATAGCGTCGGTGGTGATTCAGCTTACAGACGTGGTGGCGCATTCCCACGGCATCGGGATCATCCATCGGGACATAAAGCCGGGAAACGTGATGGTTCAGCCTGACGGGACCTTAAAACTTCTGGACTTCGGCGCGGCCAAAGAGCTCAGAGAGGAGGAGGTGTCCGATACGGTAACAGGCTCCCGGCCGTATATGGCACCCGAGCAGATTATGGGAAAAAGCCAGAAGCACTCGGACGTCTGGGCCCTTGGCGTCGTTATGTACGTGCTTTACACCGGGATGTTCCCTTTCTACCATGAAGTGGAGAAGGTGCTCATGGATATAATCCTCAGGGTTCCACCGTCTCCACCGAGCAAATTCAACGAAGAATTAGATCCGGGAATCGAACGCATCATATTGAACTGCCTGGAAAAGAGTCCGGAAAACCGCTATCCTGATGCTCGGGCGTTAAAGGAGGATATCACCAATTCTTTTCCAGGTTATGGAGATAATATTTTATCCCTCTACTAAAAAAAAGGAGGGTGATGCTGATCTACAATTTGCCCTCTTTGCAGATATCGTTATGCGACACAGAATGTTTTGATGGAAGAAACCATGCGATCGATAGCAATTATATGCACTCGGTTGAATATTGCCAAACCATCTTTGGCCAACGACAATTTATACTTGTGATTTTGTAGATAGGTTTTGATCATCCCCGTCTACCATACAGAACACCCTTCCTCATGTCTCCGATGCGAACCCACCCAATCTTTTGAAGCCAACTCTTTTCAGTATGTTCAAAATTCTCCTTCTCAAAGTGTTTTGGTCGTGGATTGTGTTCTTTGCGAAATCGCTGCAGCTCAGCCTCAAGCAGTTCCAGAAAATCACCTGAGACATCCCATGATACCACCTTCTTGAAACCGGCATCCTCCAACAGTTTTCCATATGCAAAAGGCTCATGCAAGTCATATCCGCGGTCAGCAACATAAGCTTCAAAAAACTCGCAAATTGGCTCGCTTTTAGGTCGTCGGCAGTAATCTCCAATGATAATTTCACCATTGTCATCAAGCCACTCGATACATTTTGCGAAGAGTTTACGCTTTTTGGTTTCAGAAAGGTGAAGCAACGTATCACGGCTCATAATCACGTCAAAAGACTTCGGGGGAAAGTCAATGTTCAGAATGTCTCCGAGCATAAAATTCACGGTGCTTCCTTTAGTGGCTGTTCTCTCTTCCGCGATCGTGCACACATTCTCACACAGATCCACACCGGTAACAACACAGCCGTATTGAGATTCCAAAAAGAATGCAGCACCACCAATACCGCTTCCGATTTCCAACACCCGAGCATCTTTTGTGAGGTTTTGCAAAAGAAAGCACAGCTGCTCCGTAGTCATGTGACCACCGGAACTGATATACCCCTCGCCAAATATCTGCTCGTAAAGCCGGATTCGTTTCTCAGAGTACTGTCCCCTGTTGTCCCACTTTTCTTCTGTAACCATGGTTACTGTCTCCCTTTTTATGCTTACACAAATACAAAATCTTATAAACTTATCGATTTAATCATGTTATTAACTTTGATATTTCACGCTGGTCAAGACTGGTAGATTCTCTGGGGGGATATAAAATAGTAACAATATTCATTTATATATTAATAGTCAAGATCTAAATTGTACAAATTTATATAGTATATTTTTATATAGTAAAGATGTATATGTTATATTACCCTTTATAGTTTAGAATAAACCTTGAAAATGAATATAAAAAGGTAAGAAGAATGCATATTGGAACATCCCAAGGCGATGTGGATGAAGTTACTGTAATAGCAGAATGCGGATGTAGTTTTACGGAAATTTATAACGCATTATCAAGCTTGAAAAGAAACTTTATTTGCTTTCATTCAGATGAATATTTGCTTTTTGGCTTTCAGCATAAACTGCAAGAAACGTGAGAGATATCCTATTGGAATACCTTGCCATGACATGAAATCTATTAAAACCAATAGATATCAAATGGAGATGATTTCAAAGATATCCCGATACCGGTGTGATCTATTGAGAGCGTCTTGCCCATAATGCCCTTAATAATGTTGCCAAAAATCTAATATTCCAGCACAAAAAAAAGTTGTGACACCATCAAAACGTAGTGGACGTAGGGATCTATTATATTGACATCCTATCTTAGAGCAGGAGTTGTCTGATTTGGTCGGACCTTTATTCTGATAATTGTAAGACCTAAGGGCTCGCGCAAAAATAACTTCACAGAATTGGTGCTCAGCTTCAGCCTATTCTTTGAGAAGTTCCAGTGCTTTTTGGACAACATTGTCCGGTGTAAATCCGAATTTTTCCATGGTGGTTCCACCTGGTGCGGATGCACCGAAGCGTGTTATGCCGATAACGGCGCCGCCGTTTCCAACATATCGTCCCCACCCCATGGGAGAACCGGCTTCCACAGCCAGACGCGCAGATACATCCGGCGAAAGCACACGATTTTTGTACTCCTGT
>JAFCZV010000208.1 GCA_019314155.1 Deltaproteobacteria bacterium | reverse complement strand
GGCTGTATTGATATCAACCATGAACTGACTATGGAAGACTTGATTGAATAAAAAGGAGGAATTGTATGAGTCAAACAGAACAAAATTTACTGGAAGCGTTTGCAGGAGAATCACAGGCCAACAGAAAATACCTGGCCTTTGCGAAAAAGGCGGATAAGGAAGGTTACCCGCAAGTCGCCAATCTTTTCAGGGCGGCTGCAGAGGCCGAAACAGTTCACGCCCATGCACATCTGAGGGTTCTCAAAGGTATAAAATCAACCGCTGAAAATCTTAAAGAAGCCATAGCCGGTGAAACCCATGAGTTTAAAAGTATGTATCCGGGCATGATTGAAACAGCAAAGTCAGAGGGAAACAAAGGAGCGGAGAGGTCCTTCAACTTTGCCAATGAAGTCGAAAAAATTCATGCGGATCTTTACCAGAAAGCCTTGAACAGTCTTGATAATCCTGAAGACGTTGAATGTTACTATGTTTGTGGCGTTTGTGGCTATACCTGTGAAAATGAAGCACCTGAAACATGCCCGGTTTGCAACGCCAATATCAAAGCTTTCTCCAGGACGGATTAAAAAAGAGCCTAACAGTTCAAAAATTTTTAAAGGAGAAAAAAATGAAAGTAAAAGTCACTGAAAACTGCATGGGAGATCGGCGTTGTAACGACTTATGTCCTGAAGTTTTCGAATACGATGAGGACGAACTGAAGTCAATGGTTAAGGTGGATGAAGTCCCCGGGCAATACGAGACGCTTGTTCGGCAGGCTGCAGATGAATGCGGCGCCGATGCCATTATCATAGAAGATGAGTGATTACATTTAAACGGGGTCAGGGTTACACTGTGCAAATCCGGCCCCGTCACTTTTTATCCTGCGATAACATTAGATTTGACATGCCACAGTGTGGAATTATATTTAGGTCAACAGTACGCTAAATCGTATACTGCAATATCAACAATCACCTATACAACCTCAGGAGGCACATCATGAAAGAGATATCGATTCTTGTGGGAGGTAAAGCTGGTGATGGTATCCGGCAGGCCGGTCACGTCATTGCCCGACTTCTAAATCGAATCGGCTATCGGATTTTTTTCTATGATGATTATCCCTCTCTGATACGTGGCGGTCACAATTTTTCCATCATCAGGGCCGCGGAAAAACGCATCGTTGCGCACAAAGAGACGGTAGATGTCATTGTTGCTTTAAATCAGGATGCAGTGGAAAACCATAAACATCGGCTCAATACCGGCGGGATAATCCTTTTTGATTCCAAAAAAGCGGATGCCGAGGGTATAGGGTCCGACTTTATGGACATTGTCAAAAAGTTCGGCGGAAAACCGATTATGAGAAATACGGCAGCCATCGGAGCTCTGGCCGGCGTATTAAATATTGAATGGTCTGTTCTGGAAAAGGTTATCATGGATGCCGTAGAAAAGGACGTCGACTTAAATCTCAAAATCGCTCAGCATGCTTACGACCGGATTGAAGATCCTTCCAAGTCCGTGCCAAAATTGAATCAAGAACCCCTTCCACTGGTCTCCGGCAATGAAGCCATTGCCCTTGGGGCGGTCAAAGCCGGTCTGAATATGTACATTGCTTATCCCATGACCCCTGCATCGGCCATTCTCCATTATCTGGCAGCCAATGAAAACGAGTTGGGGGTGGTCACCGTACACCCTGAAAGTGAGATTGGTGTTGCACTCATGGCCCTTGGGGCGGCCTATGCCGGCGCAAGGGCTATGGTCGGCACCTCCGGTGGAGGGTTCGCGTTGATGACAGAAGCATTGAGCCTGGCAGGACAGGGTGAACTTCCCCTGGTCATCGTGGAAGCTCAGAGACCCGGGCCAAGTACCGGCGTTCCCACATATACCATGCAAGGGGATCTTGCCTTTGTTATCCATGCCGGGCATGGGGAAATCTTAAGGGTAGTTCTGGCACCCGGCGATGCCGATGAGGCATTTTATACTGCCGGACTGGCCATGAACCTTGCATGGAAATTTCAGATTCCGACCTTTGTGCTTTCCGACAAGCATTTGAGCGAAAGCATATTCAGCTTCGAGGCCGATCTGGACAAGATTAAACCGGAGAAGCCACTTCTATGGAACAATCAGGGAGAATATAAAAGATATCTTGATACTCAAAACGGCATTTCACCGTTGGCCTTTCCGGGGAATCCGTCGGCAATCGTTAAAGCCACTTCCTATGAACACGATGAGAGCGGCATTACCATTGAAGAACCAGAGGCGATTTCCCGGATGCAAAGAAAACGGCTGCGCAAAAGAAAAGCCTTGGAAGATGAGCTTGAAAAATATGAAGCAGTGAAGGTATATGGAAATCCTGATTCAAAAACCGCCCTCCTCTGTTGGGGTTCAACCAAAGGGGCGTGTATAGAAGTGGCCGAAGCCCTTGATCTTAAAGTAGTACAACCACTGATATTGGAGCCTTTGCCGGTAGAGGCGCTTAAAAAAGCCCTTTCCGGCGTTGATAAGATCATAGACGTGGAAGTCAATGCCACCGGACAACTGGCAAAACTTGTTGCCGGCCACGGTTTCTGTATTGACCATATGATTTTACGTTTTGACGGGCGTCCCTTTACCGTGGATGTTTTGCTCGACAACGTAAAGGAGGTGCTCACATGACGACCACCAAAGAATTAAAAACTTACGCCCAGAATACATGGTGCCCCGGCTGTGGTAATTTTGCCATTTTAACCACCATCAAAAAGGTCTTGGTCAACCTTGAAAACCAGGGGCTCGACCTTAATAAGGTGGCCTTGGTTTCCGGGATAGGATGTCATGCCAAAATTGTAGACTATGTCAATGTCAACAGCTTCTATTCGATTCATGGCCGGGTTCCCCCGCCGATGACAGGGATTAAACTGGCCAATCCGGATCTGGTGGTGATCGGCCATTCAGGTGACGGAGACGCATATGGTGAAGGCATTGAACATCTCATTTTCAGTGCCAAGCGAAATATAGACATGACGTTCATTGTCCACAACAACAGGGTATACGGACTTACAACCGGTCAGTTTACACCCACCAGCCCGCCCGGCTTCAAAGGGCGGTCGACCCCGAAAGGCAGCCCCGAAGAACCACTAAACCCCATTGAGTTGATGATTTCCGCCGGAGCGACTTTTGTGGCCAGAGGCTATTCAGCCAAGCCAAAGCATCTTATGACCTTGTTTGAAGCCGCCATAAACCATAAAGGCTTTTCCTTTGTCGATGTGCTTCAACCCTGCTTTACTTTTTTCGACACCTATGATTTTTACAACGAAAGGGTGTATGAGTTCACCCAGCAGGATCATGATGCTTCCGACAGGGTAACTGCTTTTGAAAAAGCCAGGGAATGGGGCTACGGAGCGGGAGAGCGGATTCCCATCGGCATTTTTTACCAGGCAAAAAAACCTACCTATGAAGAGAAACTTTTGGGAGGAAGAATTCCTGTTCAATTAACACCAGGGGATATCCGGCCGGTCCTCGAAAAACATATATAATAGAGCATTTTGATAAAAAGCTTCCCGGCTTCTGATACAATTCGAATTCAACAGAATAAGGAGCGTAAATCCAATGAGAGAAAAAGTAGAGAAAGCGTTAAATGATGTCAGACCACATCTTCAAGCAGATGGCGGAGATGTGGAACTTGTTGATGTGGAAAACAATATTGTCAAGGTAAGATTAAAGGGTGCCTGTGCCGGCTGTCCCATGTCCCAGATGACACTCAAACAGGGCATAGAGCAGTATATTAAGAAGTTAATTCCGGAAATAATCAGCGTGGAGTCTGTGTAACTTCTTGACAAATTAAGCAGCAGAACCTGGCCCTGTAAAAGAAAATTGTCGGTATTTGAAACGCTCAGTTTTGATGAAAGTAAGCTTGCGGAGCACACTTTTATTGAGAGCTTGCCACCCAACCCCTTGACAATGCCCGATCATTGAAGATATGGAGGGTTGTTCATGATTAAAGTCAAAAGGTTTACAGGTTCGTATCGAAAAAATTAACGCTGAAAAAAGCATCGACACAACGAATTGATCAGGTTAAAGGAGGTTTCATGGCAGTAATAACCATTAGCAAAGAATTTGGCACTGAAGGTGAAAGGGTCGCATCGCTGGTCGCGGAAAAACTTGGCTACGAATACATCGGGAAAAATTTAGTCGCTGATATTGCTAAAGAACTCCATATATCTGAAAGTGAAGCGGTAACGTTTCGCAAAGCTTCCCAGTCACGAATTCTTCGTTTTGTCGATCGCTACACTTGCTCTATTGTCCAGAAGGTGGTTGACCGTGAACACGGCTGCCTGGACGACAAGAACTACTATGAGGTCACCAAAAAGTTGGTTGAAAATGTATATGAGGCCGGTAACGTCATCATTCTTGGATGGGGAAGCCAGTGCCTTTTAAAAGGCAAACCGGATACGCTTCATGTCCGTTTGATAAAAGATAATGATCTTAAAGCAAAAGAGCTTATGGAGGCTGAAAATCTGAGTTCCAAAGCTGCAAAAGATTTTATTAACCGAGAAGAGGGCGATTTGAAGGCTTATGTCAAACAATACTTTAACGAAGATTGGAATGACGCTCACAGTTATGATCTAATTA
>JAFCZV010000207.1 GCA_019314155.1 Deltaproteobacteria bacterium | reverse complement strand
AAGCCCGAGAAAATTTCCAGAAATGTCTTCTATAAAATACCATGTGAAAATCGGGAAAATCAAGAAGGCGGGGTCCCGCTGAGACATCAAAGGTTAAATACTATGTTCGGTCTTCTCCCAAGACCGGACGCCCTTCCAGGCAGAAGGGGTGCCACTTGCAATCCGCCTGATCGCAGTCGATCATGCCCTTTTGGAAACAGTCCGTGTGACCTTCAGCGCGCTGAATACTTCTAATCAAAGCCGCCATATCAAGGTAATTCTTTTTTTTAGCATCCTGCCCTATTTTGGCAGATTCTGCCGATGATATCTTAATATCCGCCTTTTGTCTTCCAGCGCCATTCAAATTGTTATGATTTTTTCTTGCCGGCATATCTGGTAATGTTGTGCCTCGAAATCTCTCGCCACGGCGAAAAAAATGGGTTTTTAAGCTGAGTGAAGCTGCTGCACCGGTAAGGTTGGAACCGGCGTACGTCCTGAAATTTAGAAACAGCATCTCAGTGAGTTGTTCATAATAAGACAGCGTTGCTCGAAAACGAAAGGGATATGGAACAATTATACTCTTCGGTATAGTCGATTCCACTACCATCTTTCCATTTTTCAGACGATATCTCGATATCCTGAATAGCGTTCAATAATTTACAACTTTTTGCGCACGTGTCCTTCGGAAGGTTTTTCCGGGTACAATTTTTACATGGAGAAGAGATCATAGCCCCCCCTATATCTAAAGGTGTTCAAAGGACATTTCAAAGGTGGTTTTTATATGTGTATTAACAAGTTGTGATTCCTTTTGTCCATAGAGGGGAGGGTTCAATTTAGTAGGGGAAAGCCCTATTTGCCGGGAATTTATCCCGGATGTCGTGGGGAGACGTCTACGGCGTTCTGAATTTTAAGATACAAGATTGAGAGATTATTCCTTCCAGAGATCGACATCGATGAGACCGAGCTTTGCGGCATAGCGGATCAATTCAATGGTGCTGTGGAGGTCTAACTTTTTCATGATGTTAGCGCGGTGGTTTTCAACCGTCTTGGGGCTGATGAAGAGTTTTTCAGCAACCTCTTTGCTGGAGAGTCCCTCTGCCAGCAGGCGCATGACTTCTTGCTCCCGTGGCGTTAAGGTGGCGTAGTCTGCATCCGTGATTTTTGCTTCTTTTAAAGGGAACTTCATCAGGTTTTTAACAACGGCTTGGGAGACGGAGCTGTCCAGAAAATAATCGCCGTTTGCAACAGATTCGAGTCCCTGCAATAGTCTTTTGGCCGCAGATTCCTTGACCACATATCCGGTTGCTCCGGCCTGGAACGCTTCGGCAATATAATCGATTTTAGCATGCATGCTGACGATCAAAATTCCGGTTTCAGGAAAGAGACGTCTTATATCACGGGTGAGTTGAATGCCGTTTTGATCCGGCAGGGATATATCCACCACAATCAAATCAGGTTTAAGTTTTTTGAGCATTTGAAGCCCTTCTCGGCCGGTTCCGGCTTCACCGATCACCTTAAAACGGGGATCGGGCCCGATAATCGTCTTGAGTCCTTCCCTGAAAAGCGGGTGATCATCGATAATCAATATGCTTTTCTTTTCCACCACGTTTTTTCTCCTTGTAGGGGATTTCGATAAACACTTTAGCGCCCTCGTTTGGGAGTGAATGAATCCTCATTTTCCCGTTCAGAAGGCTGACCCTCTGCTCCATGCTCCGAAGTCCCATCCGTTTCTCCTTCGAAGCCGCGACCAACCGGTCTTTGACATTAAATCCTTTCCCATCATCCTCTATACGGAGGATAATGTTAGGGAAAGATGCCACCAGCTTGATGGTTACATTTGTTGCATCCGCATGCTTTTTTATGTTCCAAAGGGCCTCCTGAATCAGGCGGTACAGGTTGATTTCCGTGTTGTTGGAGATTGTTAAATCATCCAGTCCGGCGGCAAAAAAGTCAATGTTAATGCCATTTTTTTCAGAAAATTCTTCGCAGTATTGATAGGCGGTATGGGCAAGCCCAAGTTGATCGAGTCCCGGAGGGTGTAACTCGTACGCCATATCCCGGACAGCCGATATGGATCTCCGGAGTGTTTTTGATAATTCCGAAGCTTTTTGTTTAACCTCCAAAGGTATAGATGGATGGCTGTCAAAAAGAGTTTCAAGGCCGATTCTCAACAGTGAAAGGTCTTGTGCGAGGTTGTCGTGCAGGTCGTAAGCAATCTGCTGACGCTCAATTTCCTGGACTTTCATCAGCTGCTGCGTGAGGGCGTGAACATGTTCTTCAGCCGTTTTTCGCTCAGTGATATCTCGGGCAAAAACAGCCACTTGCATCACCTCCCCCGTGGCATTGCACACCGGATAAATGTTGGTATCATTCCAAATCCCCTTCTGTTCATCTACAATTCGCACCGGCCTGCACGATTCAAATACTTTTTGGACATTCGCCATTTTAAGACCGGTTACTCCCGGGGGAGTCAGATTCCAAATACACAAACCGAGTAGGCGGTCTTTATGCTTTTGAAACCGCTGTGCATAGGTATCGTTGATATCCAGAATCGTTCCTCGAGAATCCAGCAAAACAACGGCATCGGCTGTGGCATTCAAAAGAGCCCGTGCCATCTCTTCGCTTTTTCGCAACTCCTCCTCGGCCTGTTTGTAATCGGTAATGTCGAAAAAGACGCCGCTGACATATTCAATTTCTCCAGTGTTGTTACAAATTATTTGTCCTCTTTCTTGTATCCAATGTATGTTCCCGGCCTTGGATTCGATTCTGTATTCCCGGATATAGGACTTATCTGATTTGAGTGCCCGGATAAAAATCTCTTTGGCATTTCCAACATCTTCATTTAAAACAATGTCTTTCCACTTAAGCCTCCCGAGATTAAATTCATCGGCCGTATATCCTGTCAGTTGTTCAATTTTTGAATCAAAAAATTCAACCGACCAGTCAACATATCCTTTGTACACGATACTTGGAAGGTTCTTTACCAACAATCTGTATTTTTCTTCGCTCTTCCGAAACGCTTCTTCGGCCTGCTCCCGGCAGATCGCTTCTTGTTCCAACTTTTTTACCTTTTGTGTCAACTCTTTATAGGTCGGCTTTTTCGCCATAAAAAATCTCCGGTTGTCTTTAACCTTAAATGAGCGAAACTTTTACTGAACTTAGTTTGACGGCTTCGTAAAAAGTCTTTTGTGAGCGCCCGCTGCTGCAGTTCAATGGTATTGTATCACAATCTCACCTTGATATTCAAACGTTGTTATATGCTGTCCGGAATTCGCCGAAGGACTACGGGCGCAAGTCCGTGGACATCGACTAAAAAATCGTACGTGTTCACGGGGAGGGCGCCCCCGATTCACCCTTGATGTCTTGAATCTGGGGCATCCTCGACTTTCGCTCAATTAGGGCATAACCCTCCAAAAAGCATCATAGGTTTTACTCCGGAGAATGCCGTCGCTGTTGGAATCACACAATTTTCAGAGAACGTGCGTTCCGGAAAATCAGGAATCTTTATATTTGAAAGAAAGCGTCACTCTGGCACGATAGAATTCGATTTTTCCATCTTTAATGGTCATGTCGAGTTTTGATATTTCTGCAATTCTCAAATCTCGCAGCGTCCTGCTTGCTCTTAGCACCGCATTTTCAGCAGCTTTCTCCCAGGAAACATCACTTGTTCCAACCAGCTCGATGATCTTGTAAACGCTGTCGCTCATGTTCTCCTCCTTGGGTTAAATGTTGTGTGTGACATATCTGTAACGCTAAACGGGTGAAAACCCTGTAAACATTATGTTCCCCCTGTGGTTGCATAAATAACCGGGCTTGTCTCAATGGAGATGTTTTTTGCTCCTTTTATTTGACATGATCTGGTATGGCGGATCTGTGAAGCGGCAAGAGAAACCGGTACGGCAAGATGACAAAAGGATGGTTCTCCATATCTGCAGAACCATCCCCCGGACAAGCGCAAGAAATGCAGCCTCCCGCGCCCTTCTTGAACTGTAACAGCTCGCCTGGTTGAGTTTTGGAGATTCAACAGGACAAGCGCATTCCCCGCAAGCTTGTTGAAGACCTGAATCCCGTCTCTACAAGGCGGCAGAGATATTTATTATTTGTTTTTAATCAAAATTTGTCCATAAGATGAAAGGTTCATTTTAATAGGGGAATATCCCGACCACCGGGAGTTTTCCCCAAGATGCAAACCGTATACAAAGGATTTTCCGGGTTCTTTTTATCTTTTTATTGTTGACATTTAATGGGGTAGCAAGAGAGGAATAGAGCGGATATTTAATAAAAAAAACAGGGATTATCTATGGACATTGAAAATGAAAAAATACCCTACCGTGGAGACGCCCAATGGCCAGCATGAAAATTCTCACAGAACTTATGGGGGAACTGGAACATCAATTGAGGGTTTGTATGCGGTGCGGCATGTGCCAGGCGGTCTGTCCTCTGTTTTCGGAAACCGGCCTTGAAGGAGACGTCGCCCGGGGTAAGCTGGCGCTCCTCGATGGACTTTTGGAGGAAATGTTCAATGATCCCAAAGGCGTGGTCGAACGGCTGAGCCGGTGTCTTCTTTGCGGATCATGTGCCGCCAATTGTCCCAGCGGTGT
>JAFCZV010000206.1 GCA_019314155.1 Deltaproteobacteria bacterium | reverse complement strand
TTTTGCAACTAATCTTCTAACCCATTACAATCAATACAAATACGAACTTCCAAGGCGCCTTCAATAAAACCTTATTTTTTCAATAGGATAGGACAACTCGCAACATAATAGCAGGTATCTGTAGTCAGCCTTCTTAACTGAATCGTAGATATCACCGGTTTCACGCTAAACCTCTATACCCCGATATATTTCGTAGCTGTTTAAATAAGAAAAACGTGGAATTTTATCATCGGTTAATGTTTTCTAACTCACAGGTGTTAGTATACAAAGATAGCAGTTTTAATTATTTTCGATTGAGACTACTGCGTATCGCATACTGACTTTTCCCGGATCAAAAAAGTTACGACTTGCAATTATAAGCCAAAAAATTTTATATGTGTGATTCTTATATTTGGAAATAGCTTTTAACTCAATGCGTTGAGCAGAGTTCAAGACTTCAATCTCCTTTTCCTGTTTTCTGTCTTTTTACTATCATTGACGGAAAACCCCGCTGATTAGAGCGAAGAGCTTCACCGGAGATATTTTTTTTAACCATTATGCTGTTACTTAGATGTAATGTGACATGATGAGTCAATATACATTTGCCGGTCTGCCGGAATGTGGTGAAATCGCTGTATTGTCGGCAGACATCGCAATAATAGGCGTTCCTCATGGGATTTCCTATTCCGTGGGCGTACCAAGTCACTCTGTAAATGCCCCTATGGCGATTCGGAAAGCGACAAAAAGATATTCTGAGATGATAGACCACTATGATTATGATCTTGGCGGAACGCTCCTTGATAACAGTGATATCCGAGTTTTTGATTGCGGTGACGTGCCCGGTGACCCTTCCGATCCTATCGGCAACCAGAGACGTTCCCAAGAAAAGATTCGCGCCATTATTAACGCCGGAGCTGTACCGATCGTTCTCGGAGGGGATGACTCAATAACAATCCCTTTTTTGCGTGCTTTCCAGGGGAAAGGTGTATTTACGGTTGTTCAGGTTGATGCACATATCGACTGGCGCCATGAAGTTAATGGCATAACTGAAGGGCCGAGCAGCTCCATGCGCAGGGCTTCAGAGATGCCTTGGATTGATAAACTGATACAAGCGGGGATGCGAGGTGTAGGCAGCGCCCGTATAGAAGAAATTGATGCAGCCAGGGATTACGGGGCTGAAATCATCACTGCCAAAAATATTCAAGACGGCGGCATTGATGAAATTTTGAGTTTGGTAACAGAGGGATCTACATGTTTGTTGACCATAGACTGCGATGGTCTCGATCCATCGATAATGTCGGCAGTTAATGCCCCTATGCCGGGTGGACTATCATACCGACAGGTTGTGGATTTGCTGCACGGTCTCACTAAAAAAGCCAACGTGTGTGGATTTAATTTAGTTGAATTTGTGCCCGAGAAAGATATCAATGGGTTGGCGGCTCTGACTGCCGCTCGTATCAGTTTTAACATGATCGGAGCCTTGGTTCGCTCGGCATTTTTTGCTCAAAATCGTATCTGAAATTTACATATCTCCTTTAAGCGTCACGGGAAGATGATTAACGAACATTGTTGAGCCTATCTGAACTCCAACTTAATCGTTTGCTGAATTGGAAATGAAATGAAAAGAATTGCGCTGGGAAGTGATCACGCCGGTTACAAGCTAAAAGAAAGGATCAAGGATTATTTGAAATCCAAGGCGTATGCTGTGGTGGATTATGGCACAAATAGTGATGAACCTGTTGATTACCCGGATTATATCAGGCCTACGGCTGAAAGTGTGTCCAATGGAGAAAATGATTTGGGGATTGTTTTCGGAGGCAGTGGAAACGGAGAAGCAATGGTGGCAAATAAAGTGAAGCGAATCCGTTGTGGGTTGTGCTGGAATGAAGAGAGTGCACGATTAACGAAAGAACATAACAATGCGAACATGATCGCCCTTGGTGAGCGGATGCTATCGGAGGAAGAAGCGGTTAGAATCGTGGACGCTTGGTTGAATGCCGAATTTCAGGGAGGACGTCATTTAAAAAGGATCGAAAAAATAGAGAGTCGAGATTCATAAAATCCCGTTTAAACGGAACGAGAAATGCGCTTGCCCTGTTAAACCACAATGGCGAACGCATTCCCCGTAGCTTGTCGGACCAGAGCTGAGATTCCGTCTCAACGGGCTCCCAGGAACTTCAAAATTATGCTGCGCTGGCGTAAACATCCTTGTAATTCACATAGATGTCATAAATTCTTCTCTTAAGAGTCTTTATCCGCTTTGAGTAGTCGATATCGGACCATCTCGGCTCACTGATTGAAAACAGGGCATTGTTGAGATCATCGATAACATGTTCGATCGCTTCACACCATTCATTGGTGCATACCCCGGCCAATTTCTTAGCTTCCTCAATATCTTTTTCGAGCATGTCGATGGATTTCTCGAGAGCTGTCAAGTATGTCCCCCAAGCCTCATTCATTTCAGAGTAGATATTATCTCTAGGCATAGACATAAAATCACCCCCTTTAATGATATAATTAATTCATTTCAATTGAATTGTCGTTGAGTTCGAATATTCAGTTGTTAAAATTGGATATGGTTCAGTATAATTCCACATCACATTTAATAATAATGCGTAAGAGATTCCCAGTCAAGATAGACGAGAACATTAGGAAGAAATCCGCAATAGTGAATATGCTTCGATGGGGTTTGGGTTAAGATGATTTTCCAATAAGACGTGGAGAAATAAAGAAAAGAAATAACGAAAAGTCAAAAAAAGGGGCACTTTTTGTTGCAGTGCCCCTTCATATTACAAGTCCACTGAATGGACGTATATTTAATGAATTTCGATTTTTTTAACGACGCTCTCATCAGACTTGGCCAGACTCACTATCAGGATACCATCCCTATACTTCGCTTCAATATTATCCTTATCTACTGTCCCTGGAATTCGGAAGCTTCTCTGGAAGGGGCCGTAATATCTCTCTGAACAGTAGCAAGATTCACCTATAGAGACCCCTTCTGATTTTTCACCGTTAACCGTAAGAATTCCTTCAGAAAAAGAGATGGCCAGTTCCTTCATGTTGATACCCGGAAGTTCCATGGTAACATGATACTCCGTGTCTGTCTCCGCTATATCGGAAGCCGGCATCCAATCACACTCGTCAAGATTGGTGGATGGAATTACCCAATTGCTAAAAAAGCGATCCAACAGTCCAGTCTGTGGTCTGAAAGCAACGTCATATCTCGGTATTATATTTAACATCCTCATCATTTCAGTCACCTCCTTTAAAGCGAGATTTCCTCGCTGCCAATATGAAATATAAACATTCTTTGTGTAAAATCAATGATCGAAAGACGATTGTTGATATTCAATTTTACATATAATGTTAGACTCATGAATAAGGTAACAGTCGTCGCAGCTTCTCCAAATTCCCCCTGATCTGTTCCGGTGTATCATGATGAAATCAGGCCACTTTAACTTGAACAGGATCTTCCATCCGGTCTTTAAATGGGATGACAACTTTTAATATCCCATTTTCGAACTTTGCCCTGGCCTCTGAAGCCTTCACCGGACAACAAAACCTCATAGATGTTATGTGTTCGAAGTCATCCTGTGGAGCACGGATGTAAAAACTTTCATCGTGCACCTTCAAAGTAATGTCTTCTTTATTTACACCGCCCAGTGAGATCTCCATATGAAGATCAGAATGCTCGAAATCCGGATAACTGAAAATGTTCGGAATCAGTTTAACTTTATCTGCCATTGTCTCTCACCTCCTATTATGTTTTTGAGACATTTTATTCGGATAAACATATTTGCTAATACCGCTTTAAAGATTGATGAATCTTTATATCAAGTTAAACATTGATAACCGTAATTCAAGAGTGCTCTGATAGTCGCTGGGGGCAAACTAAAACCGGACATCTTGACAAATGAGGCGATCGTTAACATTTTCAATTTATAGTTGCATTATAACGTAACGTGTGGGTCATGATGATTCTACGACATTTTATATTCTAAAAGGTGAAATCATGCATGGGGAAAAAGAAGAAAAAGAAAAAAAAGATGAATGCACGATACATGAAAGAGATTCTCAAGGAGACTCCAACCTGTGTTGTTGTTATATCGTCGATACCGACGGCAGATATGTAGATCCCTGTTACCGTCCGGTAGCCGACTGCTGTTGAAAACAGGTGCTTATACCAGTCACCATAGTAGCCGTCAATCGTCGATTCCAACCCAGGTGGAGGTTTTTACACCGATGGTTTCTTATTTCCGACTATACATTGAGGAGATGGAATTATGGAAAGTGAATTCATAAAACATTCAAAGAAGTGCTGTTCACGTGAGCATGATCGACTGGTGGAGAATCTTTCCATCTGCGACAGATATTTTAACAATCCGGCCGAACGACACTGGTGTTACCGTGTTGCCGCAAAGATAAGCGGTCATCGTTCCAAGAAATTGAACGTAAATATACAGATTTGTTAACGTTATTATAAGAGTCCGAATGAAAGGTGTGTTTAGGTGGTACAAATTGCGCTGACAGGTATCAAACCGACCGGCACCCCCCATATCGGTAATTATCTGGGGATGATTAAACCAGCCCTCGAACTGGTTCATAGCTACCGAGCACTGTATTTTATTGCCGATTATCACGCCATGACAACCGAACGAGATCCAGAAAAACTGAATCGCCAGATATACGAGGTGGCTGCTACTTGGTTGGCTTTGGGACTCGATCCGGAAAAAGTCGTGTTTTTCCGCCAGTCGGATGTTCCGGAAGTTTTCGAGTTGACCTGGATTCTGGCTTGTCTTACTTCTAAGGGCCTTCTGAACCGGGCTCACGCATACAAAGCTGCCATAGATGAAAATATCCGCCAAGGAAAAAGTGAGGATGATAATATCAACGCTGGGCTGTATAATTATCCCGTTCTGATGGCTGCCGATATCCTGTTGTTCGGAACCCATGTGGTACCGGTGGGTCAGGATCAGAAACAACACGTTGAAATCGTTCGAGACGTTGCATCCAGTTTTAACTCTCAGTACGGAAAAGTTTTCACGATACCGGAAGATTTGATTCGAATAGATGTCATGAGCGTACCTGGCGTGGATGGGCGCAAAATGAGCAAGACTTACCGGAACACCATACCTATATTCGCAGATGACCAGGTTATCCGCAGGCAGATCATGGGTATCGTCACCGACTCAAAAACACCTGAAGCCCCGAAAAATCCGGAGGCGTGTAATGTCTTTTCATTGTACCGATATTTTGCTCCGCCTAAAGCGGTAGAGGAAACACGAAGGATCTATCTTAGAGGAGGAGCGAGGTACAGTGACATCAAAAAAGAACTCATTGTACTGTTACTTGAAAGATTCAAAGAAGGCCGACGGACCTATGAGGTTTTGCTGAGAGATAAGCTGGCCACAGAACGAATTCTAAAACAAGGGGCAGCAACAGCTCGGTCGATTGCTGAACCGATACTGACCAAGGTTCGCCATAAAATCGGTATCGACCAAACAGATTTATGACCATAAATGATCGTAGACAAAATGGAAAGATATTTTGTATGTTTGATTTATAGGGTATGATTTTTTAAAAATCATATTACGTATGGAGGGGATACCTATGGGAAAAAATGTAGCCCAAAAACTGATAGAAGCCCATTTGGTTGATGGGAACATGCAACCTGGAAAAGAGATCGGCCTTAAAATCGATCAAACCCTCACCCAAGATGCCACTGGGACTATGGTCATGCTA
>JAFCZV010000011.1 GCA_019314155.1 Deltaproteobacteria bacterium | reverse complement strand
GCTTTTGTCCGTCCAGGATATTCTGAAAATTATGGCGGCAAAACCCCAAGACGTTGAACTCGTCATCACCGGACGTGGTGCGGATTCCAAAATAATAGAAAAAGCTGATCTGGTAACCGAGATGAAGGAGATCAAACATTATTTTCAAAAAGGGGTGGCTGCCAGAGTCGGAATTGAAAAATAACCCTGATTTACCTCAACGTTGCAAAAGTCGAGGATGCCTCAGATCCCCCCGATAACGGGATCTTCGTTTCACTACGAGAGGCGTCAAGGGTGAAGCCCCGCAGACAAAGCGGGATAGACCTCCGTCATTTACTGCGAGCCCTTGACAACAAAGGAGATCCCCGCAGGCGGGATTTCGCTGGGCTCAAGGCGCCTTCCTCGGCTTTCCCATTCCTCGGCTTTCCCATGGGGTAAACAACACGGTGAAAAAAGATTCCTTTTTGGATATCACTGGCAGTTGGATCCAGCATGTTGGCAATAAATGGACACAATGCTATGGTTTAAGCGGTTTTACACAAATCTCATCGTGGTGTTTATGCAACTATGAGGTTTACTCCTTTACAATAAGTGCCGCGGCTTCTTCAAATTTTTTGCTGATCATAAGGGTCATCTCAGCTGCATCTTCCAGCAATGAACTCGCCTTGTGCATGTTTTTCTCTTTTGCTTTTTGCGCCCAATCCCTGTATGTTTCAGCATGATCACTATTATGCTTTATCCAGTGTTCAAGCAGTTTGATCATTTTTTCATCAAATGATAAGGTGCTCTGTATCTCATGATCATGTTGATGATGATGGGTCATTGTAATTCTCCTTCACTATCACACCGATCAAATGAAAAATCGGGTGTCATGGGTTATGTGTTATTCTGAATGCGATAATCTTTTCAATGGGCTCAATTGATACGTGATTCGTTGCCGGGGTTTTACACGCATCACGAGTGACAGTCAATAAATATCAATCGAAAAATTATGACCGGATTTAGTTTTAATAAAAAGAATGTTGCAATATTACTCCTTTTTTTTTGTGGTGGCATTTTCGGCGTAATGGCAGGTGTTTTTTTAGCTCTAACCCAGGATCTTCCTCAGATTTTAAGCCTTAAAACATTTACACCCTCTTCCATTACGCGAATTTATTCAGCGGACAAGGTGCTCCTGGCAGAACTTTTTGTAGAAAAAAGGGACCCTGTCTCCCTCGAAGTCATTCCATCTTACCTAATAAAAGCGCTCGTTGCCACAGAAGACCGGAACTTTTATCAACACAGCGGCATCGATCTAAAAGGGATTTTCAGGGCCATCATCAAAGATATCCGTGCAGGAGAATTTGTCGAAGGGGCCAGTACCATCACCCAACAGCTTGCCAAGACCCTCTTTCTAACCCCTCGGAAAACTTTATTGCGCAAAATAAAAGAAGCATTTCTGGCATTTCAGATAGAACGACGATACACAAAAAATGAAATTATAGAGCTATATCTGAATCAGATATACTTTGGCAGCGGTGCTTACGGTGTCGAATCGGCCGCCGGAATATTTTTCGGCAAACCCGTAAAAGACCTCGGCCTTGGCGAGTGTGCTCTGTTGGCAAGTCTGCCCAAAGCACCGTCCCGATACTCACCTCTGGTTAACAAAGATCTTGCCCTGAAACGAAGAAATATTGTCCTAAGACAGATGAAAGAAACAGGCATTATTACTGAAACAGCATTTAATCGAGCAAAAGAAGAACCCTTGCATCTTGCAAAACAACGCCATAATCTGCTTAAAGCGCCCTACTTTGTAAATCAGGTCAAAAAACTTCTTGAAAATACTTTAGGTTCGTCAAGGCTTTATAAAGGTGGGCTGACCGTTGTTACAACACTCGATTTCAAGATGCAAAAGGCAGCGGAGCTTGCGGTGGAAAGCGGACTTTCCCAACTTGAAAAGCGGATGAAACGTAACGGAATTAAAACACCCAACCCCCAATGTGCACTGGTCTCCCTGAATGTAAAAACCGGTGGTATTTTAGCGATGATCGGGGGCAGAAATTTTTCAAAATCCCCTTTCAACAGGGCAACAGACGCGAGAAGACAACCTGGATCCGCATTTAAGCCCGTGGTCTATGCATATGCCATTGAACAGGGCTTCTCCCAGAACAAAACCATTCTCGATGCACCCGTGGTTTTCAAGGGTGGATATCGGAAAAAAGACTGGAGACCGGAAAATTTTTCCAAAGGCTATAAAGGCGAAATGACACTCAGAATGGCGCTGGCACTTTCGGAAAATATTCCGGCAGTCAGGCTCATTGAAATGCTGGGTGCTTCCTCAGTAGCAAGGTTTGGACACACCCTGGGGATTGAATCCAACCTTAATCCGAACCTTTCACTGGCCCTCGGCACATCAGAAGTAACACTTATAAATTTGATTGCGGCATACTCGGTTTTTCCCAATAAGGGAGAACTGATAAAACCTTATGGAGTCATGGAGGTTGTCGATCGAAGGGGCCGGGTGGTCTGGCGGGTTAAACCCCAAAAAAAATTGGTGATGTCACGAGCAGGTGCGTCGATTATAACGGATATGCTCTACGGCGTCATTCAGGAAGGGACCGGGAAGAAAGCACGGGTAATCAAACGTCCTGTTGCCGGGAAAACCGGTACCACCAACAACTTTAAAGACGCTCTTTTTATCGGTTTCTCACCGTCCATAGCCACCGGAGTGTGGGTGGGGCAGGATTTATTTACAACCCTCGGCAAAGGGGAAACCGGAGCTAAAGCAGCACTTCCCATCTGGATCGAATTTATGGGCAAAACACTTTTAGACAAATCCATACAATATTGGGACATACCGGACACAGTCATAACAGTGCCCATGAATCCGTCAACCGGCTGCCGTGAAACGGGTGATTCACCCCATGCTGTTTCAGCGCTTTTTAAGAAGGGAACCGAACCGAGACAATCGGGGTGTAGCAAATATTAGAAGCTGTTTAAAAAAGATGGTTTAGGTGTATATAAAATTCAAAGAAATCGGAGGATACTTCCATACACCCGGTTTCGGCAGAATATGCTGTCCTCCTACCGTCAGCCAATTCAAGTCGGGTTTGATGTCCCGCAATTTGCCGTCGTCCGGCGGTCTGCCGCGACTGGTAAAGGAGTATGTTGCCTGGAAAATACAGACACCTTTGTTTTTTGTTCGGGTCGTTACATAATTTTTTTTGAAGGTGCGGGGCGTCATGTTATTTGTTTCTGCAATCTGGTCCATTTCATTATCCGTCAGTTTCATTAAAATCGATTTTGAAACACCCCTTTCTGAAATCCGTATCAATGCCCTCGACTCGCTGCTTCCGGCATAAATGGTGGAAATACACGAAATTTTCTTTAAATACTGGGCCGCAACAATAGCGGCCGTCCTTCGGCCGCCCACTTCAAAAGGAACACAGTAATACTCAAAAAATTTTTTCTGAATATCTTCGCCGTACTTATCTCCTCGTTCATACAAATCCTTTGAGATATATCGAAGGCTGACAGCCAGATCTTCGGCTGCATCTGCAATGGGCCACCAGTCGATTTTCACATGAAAATGTGAAAGGCTGAATCGGTTCTTTTTTTTGCTGGCGGTATCCCTCTGGATGAGGAGTGCATAATCGACGGGCAGTAGAATCTGCATCAATTCGTTAAAATGGGCAGACTCCAGGTATTTCTGTTTTCTATCAAATTTACCCGAAAGCGGCAGGGTTTCATACCGGAGAAGATTGGCCTTGGTGGTTTTGTTGGTTTGATAAAATCGGATATATTTTTTGTGAATCGCAGGGATGCTATCTTCAAAAAAAATAACCAGAAAAGCATTTTGACATTCATATTCAACAGCCGGAATACGTGCACGGGGCTTCAGCTCCCGCTTTTCAACAAACGGATACGGGGTCTTTTTAAGAACAAAATTATTATAAGAATCGATCAGCGCATACTGAAGCATCTGCTGATCCAGCTCATCTCGCAGCAACTCGTAATAAGAACGCCGGAGTCTATTTTTCTGACTCAGCTCTTCTCTTACGCACCAGAATGCCAACCTCCGCTCCTTTCGGTTTGCCTCATGTGGAAAGGCTTGCTCAATTTAGGTTTTTGTTCATTTTTTCTTTTAATAGCACTAATTTATAAAAACGTCAACGACTAACCTAAGGTTCAACGGTTCCCGTTAAATCTTTCAAGCCATCGATACAAGGGATCTCTATAGATGTAAGCCAGAAAAACGACGATAAGGCTTACACCCATGATCAATACAAACAGTCCGTATCTCTGTTCAAAAATATACGAACCTTGAAGACTTAGCATCAATGTTCCCGGCATCCGTCCGATGGTTGCAATCACCATGAAAACCGTTAAAGGTATGGCGCTCAATCCGAGAAATAAGCACAGGTAGTCTTTAGGAAAGCCGGGAAAAACGAATAAGGCGAACAGAACGATGACGCCCTGGCGTTTAACAATCCTGTCCAGACCTTCCAGTTGACGAGCGGGAATAAGCTTCCTGACATAATGTTTTCCTAAAAAACGACCGATTGAAAAATTTAGCAGCGATCCTAGGGTCAGGCCGACACTCGAATATAAAAATCCCTTTGCCGGGCCGAACAAAAACCCTCCGATAAAGCCTGTGGCTTCACCTGGAAACGGTGCCAGGAGCACCTGAAGTATCTGAATGATAATGAAAACTAAAGGTGCGCCGCTGCCAAAAGAAGCGATAAAGACTTTGATCTGATCTCTGTCCGTAAAAAATTGGTAGAAAGCGGTGATGTTTCCCCACAGGAAGGTTCGGTTCACATATCCCAGAAAAACAAGGGCGCAAAAGACCGCGATAAAGAGAATACTGTATTTTCGGGAAAAAGCCTTAAGAGACATCGATAGATTTTTTCGGGTTAAGTATTATCCAGTGCAGCTACAGCCGGCAAAGTTTTCCCTTCCATGAGGGCGAGGAAGGCTCCTCCACCGGTGGAAATATAGGTAATTCTATCGGTTTCGCCGCTTTGGTGTATGGCAACATCTGTGTCACCACCGCCAACGATAGAAAGAGCATAAGAATTGGCCACGCTATGCGCCATAGCAAATGTTCCCCGGCTGAAGGCCTCCATCTCAAATACGCCCATAGGACCGTTCCAGATAATGGTCTTTGCATCATATAACGCCTGGGAATATAGCAGAGATGTGGCAGGACCGATATCCAAAGCTATCCAACTTTCAGGAATCTCCTGAATCGGGACAATTTTTATTTCAGCTCCGGCATCAAAATCGCTTGCCACCACAGCATCCACCGGAAGATAAAACTTTATGCCCCGTTCGGCCGCCTTTTTCATAACAGAGGTGGCAACTCCAATAAGATTCATTTCCACCTTTGATTTTCCCATATCGTAGCCGGCGCTTTTAAGGAAAGTATTTGCCATGGCACCGCCGATGATGAACTTGTTAACATGGTGGAGCATATTTTCCAATGCGTCTATTTTGCTGGACACCTTTGATCCCCCCAAAATGGCAACAAGCGGACGTTTCGGATCAGCCAGCGCATTTTTAAAATAGAAAAGTTCCTTTTGAAGCAAAAATCCTGCTGCCGATACCGGCGCGAATTTTGTTATGGCAACCACCGATGCATTGATCCGGTGAGATACGGCAAAGGCGTCATTTATGTAAACATCGCAGAGCTCAGCCAGTTCCTTTGCAAATGTATCTTCATTTTTCTGCTCTTCGGAATGGTACCGTAAATTCTCGAGCAGGACAATATCGGCCGGTTTCATTCGATCTATAAGCGTTTTTACATCCGAACCGATACAGTCATTGGCCATGACAATATCTTTTCCAAGGAGTCTGCCCAGGCGCTTGGCCACGAGAGAAAGGCTCATTTCAGGCACGATCTTCCCGTTTGGTCTCCCGATATGTGAGGCGATGATCAGTTTGGCGTTATGGTCCAGGGCATATTCCAGGGTTCGCAACACAGCCCGAATTCGGGAATCATCAACGATGTTCTGATGTATGTCCAGGGGAACATTAAAATCGACCCGGATAAAGACCCTTTTACCTGAAATATCTACATCTTTTATGGTTTTCATAAAGCCTCCTCTTGTCCCAAGTCGGTTCGCAACACCACGCCTGCCATCTCTGAACCTTTGAATCCAACTCTTTGATTAGAAATGGAGCGTTTTGTCCAAAATTATCCCCGTAATCTGTCATTATTTACAAGGTCTGAAATTAGGGTTTCATCTTCTTATTGAGTTTCTGCTGAAGGTCTTTCTTTTGGGACCATCTTTGAAAAAAGCTCAAAATGCCGGATCGATACGCCCTATCGACAATTTCTTCCCTGACCTTCAGTCCGTCGGATCCCTCCATGGCGGATCGCAAACATGCTGTTTTGTACGCGCATTCCAGACACGTCTCCGGTGTGTTTCTTAGATCGTCCGGTCCTTTAGGAAAAACCTTTTCCAACTGCCCGAAACAGTCTGGATATTTTTCTTTGATATCATTCATTTCTTTTCGGTTGCCGGACAGTTGACTCTAACATTACTTGTTCTGCATATCATATTCGCGATTCATCCGGGAAATGTAACCTTCATCCGCAAAACTAAAGTAACGATTGTTCCCTATGATGAGATGTTCATGAACCGTTATGCCGACCACCTTGCACGCAAAAACGAGCTGGCGTGTAATAGCCACGTCTTCCTGGGACGGCTTCGGGTCGCCCGAAGGATGATTATGGGCGAAAATCAGCGCAGCAGCATGATGATTAAGGGCGGCAAGAACCACTTCTCTTGGATAAACCGAACTGGCGGTTAAAGTCCCTTCAAAGAGTGTCTCCGTTGCGGCAACTCTGTTTTTTGCATCGAGAAAAACAACATTAAAGCATTCTCGGTTCTTATCCCTTATGCTGTGGTAAAGATATTCGAAAAGTTCCTTGGAGTTGTTGAGGACGTCTTTGTGCAACAGGCGTTTTTTAAGGTAGCGGTCCGCCACCGCCTTGATCAACTTGATTCCGAATAGATTTTTTGGACCGATCCCTGGAACCTCACAAAGTGCTTTTGGAGAAGCTTCAAGCACGCCCTGGAGGGTTTTGAATTGTCTCATGGCGGCCTTTGCGGCATCCTTGCAGTCTTTACGCGGCATCGCCAGTGTCAGTAGCAGTTCAACAATCTCATAGTCATGAAATCCGGTCAGACCTGAATCAAGAAATTTGTCCCGAAGTCTCTTCCGGTGTCCTTCTCCCTTATTGGGCCGAATATTTTCGTACCCCATCTCGGTTTACACCTCATCCAGCTCGTGTTTTAGGGTGCGTGTCATCAATCTGTGTACAGCCTCTTTGGGGGAAAGATCGTCGTAAAGAATCCGATATACTTCATGGCAAATGGGCATTTCGACGCCAAGCTTTCGTGACAGGTTGTAAATCGACTTGGCTGTTTTTACCCCTTCCGCCACCATTCGCATTTCAGAGAGGATCTCATTTAACTTCATCCCCTCCCCTATTTTTTTCCCGACGGTGTAGTTTCTGCTAATATCTCCGATGCAGGTTAGAACCAGGTCGCCGACACCGGCTATTCCGGCAAAAGTCCTCGGGTTGGCGCCAAGCTTCAATCCCAGGCGACGAATCTCTGTCAGACCTCTGGTAATAAGGGCTGCCCTCGCATTTAGCCCAAGCCCAAGACCTTCTATGGTTCCGGAAGCAATGGCAATAACATTTTTTACAGCACCGCCCAGTTCAACGCCGATCATGTCGTTGTTTGTGTAAACCCTGAAATATGGCGTTGCAAATACATGCTGAACAAATTCTGCAACGTTCTGATCCTTGGATGCGGCAACAACAACGGTGGGAATTTTCCCGGCAACTTCCCGTGCAAAACTCGGCCCTGAAAGAACCGCAAAAGAATCTTCCGGCGTGTCATGAAGAATCTCCCTCAGTACGCCGGACATGGTCAAGTGTGTCTTATTCTCGATCCCTTTAGATGCCGACACGATGATCGTATCCGGAGAGATATCGCCCTGGATCTTTTTCCCTGTCTCCCGCATAACATGTGACGGCACCACAACCAGCACAAGATCTTTTCCGTTGACAACGCATGATAGATCGTTGGAAGGGAATATATTCCTTGAAAGGGAAACGCCGGGAAGAAAAACTTTGTTCTCTCCGGATGATTCGATCTGTTCTTTTACTTCCTTTTCGAACACCCACAAATCTATCTTAAAACCTTTCTGCCCCAGAAGGTTGGCCAAGGCGGTACCCCAGCTTCCGGCGCCTACGACACCAATTTTTATTTTATTCACATCTACCTGTGTGTTCACTATTCAGACACCTTTTTATCAACCAAACCATCCTCCTTTTCTGGCAAACCATCTTCTTTATCAACCAAACCATCCTCCTTTTCTGGCAAACCATCTTCTTTATCAGCCAAACCATCTTCCTTGCCAATCAAATCATCTTCCTTTTCTGCCAGTCTCACCACTCCGGCCACCTTTTCTCCCGGAGTCATTACGATGAGCTTCACTCCCTGAGTGTTACGGCTGATGACCGAAATACCGGCCACAGATATGCGTATCAGCTTTCCGGAGTCGGCCATGAGCATCAGGTCATCGTGCTCATCCACCAGAAGTATCCCAACCACCAGTCCGTTTCTCCGGGTGGTCTTGATGGTAATAACACCTTTTCCCCCGCGTCTTTGAAGGGGATATTCGTCGATGGACGTCCTCTTTCCAAAGCCGTTTTCCGTTGCAGCAAACAGGGTTTGGCCATGGCTTAAAACTTCCATTCCAACAATCCGGTCTCCGGAATCAAGCCTCAACCCCCGAACGCCCCTTGCGACACGGCCCGTAGGTCGAACATCAGACTCGTGGAAACGGATCGATTTTCCCTTGACAGATCCTAAAAAGACGTTCTGGGTTCCATCAGTAATCCGTGCTGAAATCAACTCGTCACCCGGAAGCAGACTTAGGGCGATAATGCCGCCAACCCTGGGTCTGGAGAATGCCATGAGATCTGTCTTTTTAATCAGGCCGCCTCGGGTCGCCATTATAATATGATACCCAGGTTCAAATGACGGCACGGCAAGCACTGTGGTAAGTTTTTCATCTTTACCCAGATTAAGAAGATTAACAATCGCCTTGCCGCGACTGGCACGGCCGGCTTGTGGAATGTCGTATACCTTGCACCAATACACCCTGCCCTGGTTTGTGAAAAAGAGGAAGGTGTGGTGGGTGGAGGCCACAAAAAGGTCGGCGACAAAATCGTCGTCCTTAACACCCATGGCTGTCTTACCTTTGCCGCCCCGGTGTTGCTGCCGGTAAAGGGTAATCGGATTCCGTTTTATATAGCCGGTCTTTGAAATCGTAACAACCATATCCTCTTCGACGATCATGTCTTCAATAGTTATCTCTTTTGTAGATTCGACAATCTCAGTCCGGCGCGGGTCTCCAAACTCCTCTTGTATCATCGTAAGTTCATCCTTGATAATATTCTCCACAATACGTTCACTGCCGAGAATTTCCCTGTACCAGGCGATATCCTTGATAATATTTTTATATTCCTCGATGATTTTTTCCTGTTCAAGCCCGGTGAGCCTCTGGAGTCGCATGTCGAGTATAGCCTGGGCCTGAATTTCAGTCAGGTCGAAACTCTCCATCAGTCCTGTTTTGGCCTCACGGGGTGTTTTTGACTCTCGGATCAGAAAAACGACGTCATCGAGGTTTTCTAAAGCGATTTTCAAGCCTTCGAGTATGTGAGCCCGTGCTTCAGCTTTTTTCAGATCATACTGGGTCCGCCGGACAACGATCTCCTTGCGGTGAAGAATAAAATACTCAAGGATTTCTTTTATGGTAAGAAGTTGAGGCTGGTTGTTCACAACCGCAAGAAAGATAATTCCGAAGCTGTTCTCCAACTGTGTGTGTTTGTAAAGCTGATTGATAATCACTCCCGCAAACTGATTTTTTTTCAACCCGAGTGCGATCCGCATTCCTTCCCGATCCGATTCGTCCCTTACATACCGTATCCCCTCGATCCGCTTGTTTCTCATCAGATCGGCAATTTTTTGGATAACCCTCGCCTTGTTTACCTGGTATGGAAGCTCTGTAACAACAATCGTTTCTCTTCCGGTTCTTTTGTCTTTCTCCACAATGGCTCTGGCGCGAATCCGAATAATGCCCCGGCCGCTTTGATATGCATCATAAATCCCCTGAGTACCGTAGATAATACCGGCCGTAGGAAAGTCAGGACCCGGAATGTAATCCAGCAGCCTTTCCCAGGTAATTTCAGGGTTGTCGATGATGGCCTTTATGGCTTCAATGACTTCAAAAAGATTATGCGGTGGAATATTGGTGGCCATGCCGACAGCAATGCCCGTTGAACCGTTGATCAAAAGATTAGGGACCTTAGCAGGCAGTACGGTCGGCTCTGTCAAGGATTCATCATAATTGGGAACGAAATCGACAGTCTCTCTGTCCAAATCCTCCAACATTTCATGGGCCAGACGCGTCATTCTGATTTCCGTATACCGCATGGCTGCCGCAGGATCTCCATCCACAGACCCAAAGTTTCCCTGGCCGTCTACCAAAGGATTCCTTAAAGAAAATTCCTGGGCCATCCGCACAATGGTATCGTACACAGCGGTATCGCCATGGGGATGATATTTGCCGATGACATCCCCCACGATACGGGCCGATTTTTTATACGCCTTGTTCCAGTCGTTTTTCAGATCTCTCATTGCATACAGTATGCGTCGGTGGACCGGCTTCATCCCATCCCGGACCTCGGGCAGCGCCCTGCCGATGATCACACTCATGGCATAATCGAGATACGATTTTTTCATCTCGCTTTCGATACTGATTTGGGCCACTTTTTCAGATTGCAACATATACCCCTTACCTTCTGTTGATAGAGAATCCGTAAAAAATCGAATTCCAATGTTTTTTATTTTAATCTCGCCGTCTACGACACCTCGGTTTTATGGAAAAAGGCTTTTTGCGATTTCATCCGTAATTGGATCGTATCGGACTTCCGTATTCAAACCGGCGAAACACCTTTGTGGAAAATCACGAAGGGATTTTACAGCTCGATCTTAATGAATCGTTTATAGAGGAAAGCTGCCTGTGTGTCAAATAAAAGCGCTGGACTAAATTGCATTTATTGGCTATGATTTACGAAAAAAATAATGCATGTTTTCCAGATATAATGAACAAACCCGCAAAAATTTCTTTATGGACCATCGGATCTCTGATGGCCGTTGTTATATTTTTATTCGTGTTGATGGTGCTGTCAGCCCGGGTGATCAATCACGAATCGATTAAAAAAAAAATTCAGGCTGAGATATCACAAGCACTCAACGGCAAGGTGGATTTTCAGCACCTTGACGTATCCTTCTTCCCGAAACCCAAATTGATTATTCATCAGGGCAACTTCTCTGTTCCCGGAATCGCCCATGGGACCCTGTCGTCGTTGACGATCTCCATTAAAATTCTGCCGCTGTTCATCGGAAAAATTCAGAATGCCGGAATTGATATCAAATCTCCGGACGTAAAAATCGCCCTTAGTGTCCTACCGGAAAAAAAAGAAGGCGATTTAAAGACCGTATGGTTTAAGAATCTCGAAGAAAAGATCGGTTACACCTTAAGAATTTTGTCAGAAAAAGCCCCCGGGTTTGTCATATCCGTGAAAAACGGCCGTCTCAATTTTATCGAAGACAAAATGGCCGGTTTTAAGTTTCAGAACATCAATGCCCGTATTGCCCATACAACTCACAAAATCAGTTATGACATCCGTTGCAAATCAACCCTCTGGGAAGATATTTCCATAAAAGGAGCTGTCAACCCGGAAAATTTCAAAAGCCGTGGAAGTATTAAGTTAACGCAGATCCGTTCTCAATTTTTAAGCGGGCGTCTTTATTCACTTCTCCATCATGAAGTACAAGTTTCCCCGGTGAATCTGAATATCAATTTTAAAACAGACGGCATAAAATCTATCCGGGGAGACTTGAGTTGTTCAGCTCTCGATCTGACAATACACCCTGGAGAAAAAGAATGTGGGTTGAAAATTAAACGGTTTAAAGGTGGCGTCGATCTGAATGAAAATAATTTAATCTTCACCCTGGACGAACTCAAACTCGATTATCCAGAGCTGAATGTAAGCGGGAGATTGGATTTCACGCCTTCGTCTTCTTCGACACCCAGGAAAATCGATCTGGAAATTTCGGGCACAAACGTAGACGTAGCTTCCACACGGGAGGTCGCCCTGGATCTGTTTGGAAAAAACTCCGTTGTTCAGAATATTTTTAAGATCATAAAAGGCGGAAAAGTTCCCGCTATTATTTTGGACGGCAAGATTTTTGTTCCCGGCGTGGCGCTGGATCTGGAGGGAGTTGAGGGGAATGTAACGATTTCCAAAGGTGTCTTGCACGGTCAGGATCTTAAAGCACAACTGGAGACATCCCGATGTCTTGCTGGAAGTTTGAAATTGGGTCTTAAAGACAAAGATGCCCTTTTTAATCTCGATATAACGGTGGATGCAGACCTGTCACAACTTCCTCCGATCTTGAATCGTGTGGTGAAAAATGATGCCTTTCTCAAAGAATTGGCTCTAATAGACAACCCGAAAGGAAGGGCCACGGGAAGACTCTATCTTGGAGACAGCATCGATTCCATAGATGCGAGGGTAGAGATATCTCAATTTAATCTGTCTGCAAATTACCGGCGATTGCCTTATCCTTTGAAAATTGACAGCGGGCGATATTTCTACAAAGGGATCACAACCGGCATAAATAACTTGAGCGGAAGCATGGGGAAATCTTCTTTTTCGGCGCTTTCGAGTCAGACATCCTGGGATAAAGCACCTGAAGTGAAAATTACCTCCGGAAAGGTGGTCCTAGATTTAAAAGAGATATATCCATGGCTCATATCCTCTAAAATAATCTCCAGGAAACTTTATGATCTGCAGGGTGTGCAAGGTGTCATTGCATTGTCCTCTATGCAATATCAAGGCAAGCTTTTTGAACCGGATAATTATCAATTCCAAATTGCAGGTGAGGCCCGGAATATCGCTTTAAATTCATCCCTGTTTCCGGGCATTTTGGAAGTCACAAAAGGATTTTTCAGCTCGACTGCCGAGAATATTTCAATTTCCGATTTTCAAACCCGCATCCTGGACGCATCATTGAAAGTTTCGGGGGATTTAAAGGATTATCTGAAGGATTTAAGCCATGTGGATATCACATTTCAGGGAGACATTGGGCCGGATTCAGTGCGATGGATATCAGACGTTTTAAAACTGCCGGCTTATCTCCACTTGAAACCGCCCATATCGGTTTCAACGGCGCATCTGACCTGGAACCATCGTAAAGAAACAGTTTTTTCGGGAGATCTGATTTTCCAGCCGGGAATCAAGGTTTCAACGGAGATTCATGCAAATTCCCATGCATTGAACATTAAAAAACTCGCCATCCAAGACCGGGAACACCACGCATCCATAAAATTTGCTCAAAAAAACCGGACGGCGGACCTTTTCTTTGCCGGAAATTTACGCAAATCAACCCTGGACGGCATCGTCGTGGAAAATCAATTCCTAAACGGTTGGATAAACGGAAATTTCCATGCCCGGGTGCTTTTGGATCAACCCTTGAACTCGAGCTTACAGGGGAAGGTTCAGGCAAAGAATCTTTTCTTTCCGGGGACATTCACATCGCCGTTGATTGTCAACGACCTTTCTCTGGAAGGGATAAAGGATAACCTTCAGGTTGAAACAGCCAGGCTGTTGTGGGCGGACAACCAGTTTGAACTTAGAGGAAACGTGGATTTGTCGGCCCATGTGCCCAACTTGAATATGGAACTCTACTCCGAGGCAATAGATCTGGATCAGCTCATTCAAGCCATGGATAAATACCGTAAAAAAAACCACAGCCCGACGGGCGAAACAGCCTGGAAAAATCCCATACGCGGAGTCTTGAAATTAAAAACAGATTCCCTGGCCTTCAAAGGGTTTACCTGGAATCCCTTCCAGGCCGACATAATATTTAATGATCGGTCTGCAGATGTTGCCATCACGAATGCGATTTTATGCACCATTTCAACACCCGGCACGTTGAAAATATCCCCCGGGGAGATCGACGTCCATGTGAAGCCGTCTGCACGTGAACAAAAACTCAAATCCCTTGTTTCCTGCTTGCTGGACAAGGCCACAAAAGTAGACGGTGATTTCAATCTTGATGGAGAACTGACGGCACATGGTCAGGATGAACAACTGATCCAATCAATCGGAGGACACATAGAATTCGATGCCGCCGAGGGCCGGATCTACGCGGGCAGAGTTTACAGCATTTTGATAGATATCTCCAATCTTATTCAGATCACTGAAATGTTTAAGGGGAAGATGCCGGATCTATCCGCAGAAGGGTTTGGCTACCATTCCATCCATATCAAAGCAGACGTTCAAAAAAGCATATTAAATTTAAACGAAATGGTTATCGACGGTATGTCCATGGGGATCGTCTGTCATGGATATGTCGACTATTTCAATAAAAAAATGGATGTTACAGTCTTGGTGGCACCTTTAAAAACCGTCGACTTTATCGTCCGTTATCTACCGGGGGTGAACTACATCCTCGGGGGATCCTTGATCTCCATTCCGTTTCGGATAAAAGGCGATCTGAACAATCCACGGGTGACCCCGATTTCACCCACAGCGGTGGGCTCGGGACTGTTGGGAATTATGAAAAGAACGCTCCGTCTTCCGGTCAAAATGATCGAGCCCGTACTTCTTTATCAAGCACCCGTGCCTCCGGATAAGGAGAAAAGTCAACAACCCCATTAACACGGCGGAGTGATTGGAAGATAAATCTTCGTGTCGCAAACCATCAGGCAAGCGGATTTGGGGCCATCAGAGTAAAAGGGTTTTTACTGAAAGTGCAGATTAGATCCCGGCGATCCATGTCGCTGCATGCCGGGTGGGAAAGGTGCTCATGTTGGTTAATTTCGAAAACAAGGAGAATGTTGTCGTAGGGGTTATTGCGGACACCCATGGTCTTCTTTCGACGACGGCCGTCAAAGCCCTTAAAGGCGTCGACCTCATCATTCATGCAGGAGACGTCGGCAGTTCCAAAGTTCTAAACAAACTGAAATCGATCGCTCCGGTGTTGGCGGTCCGGGGCAACATGGACATGGTCAAATCCCTAAGGAAACTCCCCGAAACAGAGACCGTCGAAGTCGCTGATGTTCTCCTGTATGTCATTCACGATATTCACAGACTCGATATTGCCCCTTCGGAGTCGGGCTTTGACGCCGTCATCCATGGTCATTTACACTGTCCTTCTGTTGCTGAAAATAGCGGCGTCCTCTTTTTGAATCCCGGCAGTGCCGCACAGCCGCGCCGTAATTTTCCAGCGTCTCTCGCCTTACTCCACATACGGGGAAATTCCATAAAAACACAGATCGTAGACATCTAATATTTAACCATCCCGTCATGAGTGGCCTGCAACCCTTTTGAGCCCAAATCCCACCCAGGTGTCAGAACATTCCTCTGTCAGCGCCGGTGCAGAGGCATGCACCTGCACCCTTTCTACGACCTTAAAACCCCTTTGGACCAGCGCCTTCTCCACCTCCGCAGCCTGAACATCGTAGAAACCGGACACCACGAGCAAATCACCCTCAAAGGATAAAAGGCGCTGGTAGTGGTCGAACAATTTCCTATGAATGACGGCATGGAGGTTGGCAAGAATCAAGTCGAACTGTCCCGAAACAGCATCCGCAGATCCGCGAAAAAAATGAAACCTGTCTTCCATCCGGTTCAGGCGCACATTGTTCGATGTGGCCTGTATTGCTCCGGGAGAGATGTCGCATCCTTGTGCACTGCCCTTGTTTTTTAGGGCCCCTGAAAGCCCGAGAATCCCCGATCCGCATCCGATGTCCAGGATTTTCGCTTCTTTTTTAATCTGTAACCGGTTTAAAATGGTCAGCGCTACTCTGGTGGAGGGATGCGCCGGGGGAAACGATCGGGCGGTTTTCAGAACCAGGCAGTCCTCTTCCATCCTGGGCTTTCTAATGCTCAAAGGGGACCGGATGACTAAATTTCCAATGCGGTAGAACATCGGTTATCAACGATTTCCTATTTAAAACATTAATCGATTCTCAGGGGTGCTTCCGTCAAAGACCCGAGAAAAAACAACCGCATGTATATCACCTCGTAACTATATTGTAAAGACTGAACCTGCCGACGGACAGGGTGAACGCATTTGATTTCGGTGCAGCGAAGCGACGGCGTGTTTCTCTTGGAAACCGACTGGCTGTTTGAAGGGCTTAAACACAAGTTCCAGTCGGTTGGAAAGAGATATGCGCCGTCGTGGAGCGTTCTCTCTCTATTGGGATTCAAATGCGTTTGCCCTGAGCCGGGCCGGACCGAATGCCCGGCCCGGCCACGAAAACCACCCTGGCCGATTCGGTTCAAAAATCCATTCTTCGGCAAACAGCATGCAAGGTTTTGAATTTGATCTTTTTCGCTAAATCACAATATGTTGTGTTTTCTCTTGACCTTTATCGCAACAAGTTGTATTCAGCACCTATCATGAAGGGAACGTATCAAGAAGAAAAAAACCAGGGGTGCCACCGAAGATTTTTCTTGGTAAAGGGACTGACATACCTCGCCGGAACCTTGTTTGGACTGAACCTTTTTTCCATCGCCGAAGCCAACGAAAGACACATTTGGCCCATGACCAAACCTCGTCGGCAAGGGATGTCTTTTTCAGCCCCGGTGTCCAGGATAGCCTTGATCATTGACGACATCGGGTATAGCATCTCCCGGGCACGGGCGTTCTTGTCCTTGAATATGCCGATGACATTCTCCATACTTCCCCAATTGCGGCATTCCAACCGTCTCGCCGACGAAATAACCGGAAAAAGCCATGAAGTCATGCTGCACCAGCCCATGGAACCATACTGCAACGAAATCCACCCGGGGCCGGGAGCCGTTTACATCTCATACGGAAATCGCAAAATCGAAGAAACCATCGAAGAGAACCTGTCGCAAATTCCCCAGGCAACGGGGGTGAACAACCACATGGGTTCAAGGTTTACATCATGCTCCAGCAAGGTCGTCCACGCGCTAAAAATAATCAAAAAAAAGGACCTTTTTTTTATAGACAGCTTGACGAGCAGGCATTCACAGGCATACAAAATGGCCCGACGGCTGAACATGAGAACCGCACCGAGAAATGTCTTCCTGGACCATACCCCGGATATTCAGGCGGTCCGCCGCCAGCTCATACACTTAAAGCAACACGCCCTGAAACATGGGGCTGCCATAGGCATCGGACATCCGCATCTTTCCACCCTGACGGCGCTCCGGAATTTCAAACAAGAACTGGATCAAAAGGAACCCTGGTTGGAACTGGTTTCAATATCCAATTTACTTTAACTTGATAATGATTGACACTTAGCAGGCTAAGGGGCATTATCTACCTAGTGTCCATCCACAAACAGCATCTTTTAGCCCTGGGCAGCGTTTTCGCTCTTTTGAAATCCTCAAAATAGCACGCTATTCCTCCGGTTTCAAAATCGCTCAGACCTTGCCCCGAACCAAAATCTACCATTTGTGGATGGACACTACCAAATTTTTCTTTTAAACCAGGAAAGGAGGCTATAAATCATGAGTGAAGCAATTTATCACAATCTGGCCAAAGTCCTTGATACGCTTCCTAATGGTTTCCCAAAAACCGATTCGGGCGTAGAGATCAAACTGTTGAAGAGAATATTCCGGCCGGAAGACGCTGAGCTTTTTTGTGATTTACGATTAGAGTTTGAAACAGCACAACAAATTTCAGAGCGAACTGAGCGCCCATTGGAAGGTCTGGAGGAACATCTGTCTGATATGAGGAAACAAGGGCAAATTTTTGGGGTGGGGTTTGGTGGTGTCAAGATGTTCAAAATGGTACCTTGGGCCTTTGGGATTTATGAATTTCAACTCCCCCACATGGATCGAGAATTAGCCGAAATGTGTGAAGAGTTCGGGAAGGTCTACGGTAAACAGTTCTTCAAGAATAAGCCTCAACTAATGCAAGTAATTCCCATTGAAAAAGAAATCCCCAATAAGCAGCAAGCTCTGTCTTATGAGCAAGTTTCAAATATCATCGAAAACAGTCAGTCTTTTGCGGTATTTGATTGTATATGCAAGAAAGAAAAGCGGCTGTTAGACGATGGTTGTGATTACCCATTGGAAATCTGCACGGCTTATGCTCCAATTCCCGGCATTTTCGATGATGCAGATCGTTACCGTGCAATCTCAAAAACCGATGCCTATGGAGTACTTGATAAAGCTGAGGAAGCCGGATTAGTCCATCTGACCTGGAATGTTGAAAGCGGCCATTTTTTTATTTGCAATTGCTGTGGTTGTTGCTGTGGAGTCTTAAGGGCAATTAATGAATTAGGGATAAATGCATCTGATGTCATCAATTCATACTATTTCGCGGAAATTAATTCTGATGAGTGTGATGCCTGCGGAACTTGCAAGGATGAACGCTGTCAAGTAAATGCTATCGAAGAGGGAGATGATGCTTACAAGGTAATCCGCAAGAAGTGTATTGGCTGCGGTCTTTGTGTTACAACCTGCCCACCGGAAGCTATATCCCTAGTACGGAAACAGCCGGAAGAGATTGTCCCACCGCCCAAGGACGAGATGGACTGGTATGAAAAACGTGCAATCGTGCGCGGAGTTGATTTTAGCAGATATAAATAATGATGATCTCGTAAAAAGTCTGATTTTGCTCGATGTCGCTCACAAAAGACTTTTGACGAAGCCGTCTTTATTGATTCTGTGAGATCGGATCCACATGTCACAAATAACAGAAGAAATCTCAGTTGCAGGTCCTGACCTTGATCCGGAAACCTGGGTTGATCGATATGGAGATTACCTGTACCGGTTTGCGGTGGCACGTATCAAAGATCAGGCTGTGGCTGAAGACTTGGTGCAGGAGACCTTCCTGGCGGCTCTGCGCGGCCGTAAAAGTTTCAAGGGCCGTTCCAGCGTTAAGACTTGGCTTTCGGCCATTCTCAAGCACAAGATTGTGGACTATTTGAGGAAAAAGTATCGGGAACAAGTAACAAACGATACTGATACGATAACCGAAACCGTTAACGGGTTTTTTCATAAGAATGGTAGCTGGAAAATCCGGCCGGGAAAATGGAACATGGACCCTTCGAAAATATATGAACAGCGTGAATTTATGGATACGCTTTTCAAATGTCTGGCAAAACTTCCCGACCGGCAGTCCAAAGCCTTCATGTTAAAGGAAATGGAAGGTTATAGTACCAAAGAAATTTGTAATGCTTTGGAGGTTTCCCCGACCAATAGCTGGGTGATGCTATACAGAGCAAGAATGTTTCTGAGGCGCTGCCTTGAACTTTTCTGGTTCAATAAAACAAAAGAAGAAAACAGCTAATGTCTCACTGGATGTTTAATTGTAAAAAAGTATCTCGTCGGGTATCCGAATCCATGGACCGCAATTTACCGCTCTATCAGCGGATGCTGATTTGGATGCATCTTTTGATGTGCAAATACTGTACCCGTTTTCGTCGGCAGGTGATGATGTTAAGGGAGCTCTGCCCCAGCCATCGGCTTGATGAAAACTCTCTGGACCCTGATGTTACTCTGTCTCCAGATGCTTGTGAACGGATTCGACAGACCTTGAGGTCGTCGTCGGCCATAACCGATTTGCCAGTTTGATATTACATTCATTTCTTAAGATATGCTTCCGGTCATACATTGACTCGGATTCAGATATTTCAAATCCTAATTGACGGCTTCGTAAAAAGTCTTTTGTGAGCAACATCGAGCAAAATTACGAGTTCATCCTAATAGATTCATCCCCATTTTTCAGAAACCCATAAAAAAATTCCAAAAAGCTTATTTCTTGTAAGACATTAGGGATTTAAACGACCATAAGTAAAACATATGGGTCCAACGTCATTACTCCGGAATAATGACCAGACTTGTTCGAACTGCTTTAGGACTCAAAACAGCGTTTTAAACTTAGAAGAACTATAAAGAAACATTTAAAGATCAATGGGTCAATCATGAAAACAAAAAAACTAATCAAACGTGTGGTCTTATGGGTCTCTTTTTTCTGTGGTGCTACGAATTTTTTAGCCCCGGAACGGTCCAACGCTGAGGTAGACCATGCCCTCTATGTTGAGCTACTCGAAAAATATGTTCAAAACGGTTCAGTGGAGTACCGGGGTTTTAAAAATGAGGAGGCCAAGCTTGATCGATATCTCAAGATTCTCGAGGAAACCGACACAAAAAAGCTTTCCCGGGATAAGCAGTTTGCCTTTTACGTCAACGCTTACAATGGGTGGACCATCAAATTGATCCTCACCGGTTATCCTGGAATTAAATCCATAAAGAATCTGGGCAGTATTTTTAAAACCCCGTGGAAAAAACAGATCGCCCGAATTGACGGGGATATCATTACGTTAGATCAGATAGAACATGATATTCTTCGCCCCGGTTTCAAAGATCCACGGGTTCATTTTGCTGTAAATTGTGCCTCCAAAGGGTGTCCTCCCCTACGACCTGAACCCTATAGAGCCGACATCCTGGAGCAGCAACTGGATGAAATGACCCGGGCATTTATCAATGATTCCCAACGCAATCGTCTTGAAGGGAAAACCCTTTATGTAAGCAGCATATTCAAATGGTTTTCAGAAGATTTTCATGATGATGTGGTCGGGTTTTTTCTCAAATACGCACAAGGGGATCTAAAAAAACAGCTGGAAGAAAGTAAAGGTGACATCCAAGTAAAATACCTTGATTATGATTGGTCCCTTAACGACAAATAGAGTTGTTTTCAGAAATTTTTTTCGACTGAATCGTTGGTATCCGGCAGGGAAAATGGCGCTGAAATTTGAAAACCCTTGTAGAATAGAGCCTGAATCTTGTAAGATTAGTACGTTTTCAGGTAATAAAAAAGAAAAAGAAGGATAAAAGACTATGAAAATTGCAATGATCGGGTTGGGACGGATGGGTATGAATATGGCGAAACGGCTGCTTTGCGGAGGCCACGAGGTCGTTGCCTACAACCGCTCCCCGGAAAAAACGGATGCGCTGGTCAAAGAAGAAGGGGCCATCGGGGCGTATTCCCTATCCGAGGTTGTTGAAAAACTCTCTCGACCTCGAATTGTATGGATAATGCTTCCAGCCGGACAGGCGGTGGATGATCATATCCATGAGATCAAAGACCTCCTTTCGCCGGGGGACATCATTATCGATGGCGGCAATACATATTATAAAGATGATATTGCCAGAGCCGAACTCCTTGTTGAAAAAAATATCTGGTTTTTGGATGTCGGTGTCAGTGGAGGGATATGGGGGCTTAAGATCGGTTACTGCATGATGATCGGTGGAGAAAAAGAAACATTTCATCACATGGAACCTGTATTTAAAACCCTGGCTCCGGAGGAGGGATACCTCTATTGCGGGCCGTCGGGAGCCGGTCATTTTGTTAAAATGGTTCATAACGGCATTGAATATGGGATGATGCAGGCTTATGGTGAAGGGTTTGAAATTCTGGAGGCATCCGATTATTCGGATTCTTTCAACTATGCCGATATTGCCCATCTCTGGAATCAGGGGAGCGTGGTTCGTTCATGGCTGTTGGAACTGGCTGAAAACGCCTTTAGAAAAGACGAAAAACTTTCGGATATCAAAGGGTATGTTGAAGATTCAGGAGAAGGAAGATGGACCATCCAGCAGGCCTTGGAAACCGGTGTGCCGGCCCAAGTCATCACCCTTTCTCTGCTGGGGCGTTTTCGTTCCCGCCAGAAAAACCCTTTTACTGACAGAGTCCTTGCAGCCCTTCGCAGGGAGTTTGGCGGACATGCAGTGGTTTCCACAGATAAAAAAGGTTAAATGGATGAAAAGAGAAAATTCCATAGATAACGATATGAAAAACAAGAATAATGCTACAGATTCCAATATAGAGGGCAGCGCACCTGCTCTGGAGATTAGCCCCAAGAAATGTATAGGCGTCGAGCATAGTGATCCTTGTACCATCGTTATCGTTGGGGCTACAGGGGATCTGACTGCCAGAAAACTGCTTCCGGCCATTTTCAATCTGTATATGAATGATGGCCTGCCGGCTCTTTTTCAGATCGTAGGGTGCGGCCGGACCAAAATGAGCGGCCGGCAATTCAAGGAAAAGATGAAAAATGCTTTGATAGCGACAAACCTCATGGATCAAACTAAATGGCATTCTTTTGCTGCCGCTCTTAGTTATCGATCTGTGGACTATGGAGACCTGACTTCTTTTATAAACCTGGCCGAATTCCTAAAAAATCTGGACCAGAAACATAATACTCAAGGAAACAAAATATTTTACCTTGCCCTTCCTCCGTCTCTTTATAAACCGGTTGCGCAAATGTTAGGACAGGCGGGCCTTAGTGAGGAAAGAAAAAACGGTAACGGGTGGTCACGGCTTGTTATTGAAAAGCCCTTTGGCCGCGATCTTAAGACCGCTGTAGAACTAAATCAGAGCATTCAGAGATATTTTAAAGAACACCAAATATTCAGGATAGACCATTATCTGGCAAAAGAAACGGTCCAGAATGTACTGATGTTTCGTTTTGCCAATGCCATTTTTGAACCCATCTGGAATCGAAGATATATTGATCATGTCAACATCCTTGCATCAGAAACTTTGGGCGTCGAACATCGGGCGGGTTATTATGAACAGGCAGGGGTCATTCGGGACATGTTTCAAAACCATATGATGCAGCTCCTCGCCCTTACGGCCATGGAAGCACCGTCCCAATTTGAAACCGGAAGTGTCAGAGATGAGAAAGTAAAGGTTTTTCGCTCTTTAAGGCCGTTTCCCGTTGAGAAGCTCCACGAACACATCGTACTCGGACAGTATGGCCCGGGCAAAATCAATGCAAAACCGGTTCCAGGCTTCCGAGAAGAACCCGGAATAAGTCCTGACTCGCTGACGCCGACTTTTGCTAAAATGAAAGTCTTCATTGACAACTGGCGCTGGCAGGGCGTTCCTTTTTTCCTTACGTCCGGTAAACGTTTGGCCAAAAAGATAACTGAAATAACCATTCAGTTTAAAGAAGTCCCCCACTCCATGTTTCGGCAAACCCTGGGAGAGCGTATTGATGCCAATCAATTAACACTCGGTATTTACCCGGATGAAAAAGTCACCCTCACTTTTCAGACAAAGAATCCCGGTGCACGGGTGTGTCTGCGATCAGCAACCCTGGATTTTTCTTATCATCAAAATTATACCGGGCCTATTCTCGATGCCTATGAAAAAGTACTCATCGACTGCATGTTGGGTGATCAGATGCTTTTCTGGCGACAGGACAGCCTTGAACATTGCTGGTACTTTCTAACACCCATATTAAATGAATGCGAAACCTGTGGCAACAAGTCGGAAATCCTTCAATTTTATGAATCCGGAAGTTGGGGACCTTGAAGGACACGTCGTATCTTATGGGGGAAAGGAAAATGGAAGAAACCTCACAACAACCGGCAAAAAAGTCATCGAAAGCGGTGTTTAAGGCGATTATCTTCGTAGCCTTTATCTTCGCAGCCATTTTTTTGATCCGTTTTATACCGGTCAAGAATTATCTTACGGCCGAAGCTTTGGGCCGTTTTCTCGAAACCGCCGGTATATGGGCACCAGTGGTCTATATGGCGATCTATTCAGTGGGCGTTTGCCTTTTTCTTCCCGGTACCTTGCTGACGGGCCTGGGAGCCGCCATATTCGGGGCCTACTGGGGATTCTTGTATGTATGGATTGGCGCCATGATTGGAGCCAGCGCCGCCTTCTTTATTGGACGGACTCTAGGCAGGGAATTTGCCTCTTCACTGATCGGCGACAAACTGAAAAAATATGACGATGCTATTGAACGTAACGGATTTGCAGCCGTTCTATATCTTCGTTTGGTTTATTTTCCATTTACCCCCATGAACTTTGGCATGGGGCTGACCAAGGTCCGATTCCGGGACTATGTCACGGGAACCGGACTGGGGATTATCGTAGGCACGTTTATCTTCACCTTTTTTATCGGAACGCTGAAAGATGTGTGGATCTCCGGCAACTGGGAAGAACTGATATCCTTTAAGGTCTTCTTCTCCATAGGGCTCTTTATCTTCTCGTTTTTCATTCCCAAGATCATAAAAAAGATAAAGGGCGAGGAATAAACATATGGACAGTAATAAGGGTGTAGAAAAGATCATAAAAGATCCGGATGAAGTTTGTTTAAACAAACTGAGGAACATGTAACGGATATGTCTTTTAAAAGAAAAATAATCATCAAGGATGATCCGATTCTTTTGGCAAAACAAGCAGCAGAGATCTTTGTTGCCAGCGCCAGCCGTTCCGTAGACAAAAGAGGGCGTTTTTCAGTAGCCATATCCGGCGGCTCCACACCCAGACGGATGCACAAAATGCTGGCAAGAGAACCCTACATTCTAAATATTCCATGGGGGAAAATCCACATCTTCTGGGTGGATGAACGGTGTGTTTCCCAAAATAGCCACAAAAGCAATTATGGAACGGCAAAAAGGGATTTCATTAATGAAGTGCCGATTTCTAAAACACAAGTTCATTTGATTGCGTGTGAGTTATCCCCTGAAATGTCTGCAAAAGAATACCAAAAAATACTGAGTGATTTTTTCTCTTTTGAACCTGCGCGTATTCCGCGTTTTGATTTGATATACTTGGGTATGGGAGCAGACGGACACATTGCTTCCCTGTTCCCTGGACAAAAGACCATATGTGAGAAGGAGAAGCTGGTAGTGGATGTCAAGGGGGGTGATCCAAATGTGAACCGAATCAGCATGACCCTCCCGTTGCTAAATCAAGCCCGTCACATTGTATTTCTGATTACAGGAGAAGAGAAAGCAAGGACTGTTCAAACGGTTTTGGAGGACAGAAAAATTCGATTGCCTGCAAAAAAAATCCAACCGCAGAATGGTCGGCTAACATGGCTGTTGGATCGCGGAGCAGCCTCTTTTTTATCGGAAGATCTACATCATGACAAAGTCAATGAATGAAACATTTTAGATGTGGTATTTCGGAAATATAGGAACATTATGACGAAAAAGAAAGCTGTAGAATTGACCCTTTATCGGTATGCCGGGAAGTATCTTTTTTTCCGTATTAAAAAGCGTTGTAAGGAATGCGATATTTCCTACGTAATACTTCAGCGGCTTATGACCGAACAGCTTCATAGGAAGCCTGTTTCGCTGAGGATTGTCCCCTGGTTAGACAATTTTTGGAAGATTATCTGGAGGGGAGGCTGGCATGCCCCTATCCTGACTGTAAACGGGAAAGTATTTTCTCAAGGCAGAGTGCCTGAGATACCAAAACTTCTGTCAAAAATAGGGGAAATTTTGAATGATACATCCCTCATACAACCAGGAGAGATGCAGACTGAAAAAGCGACGAGTGCTTATAAAGAATCCGAAATTATCGTGTATTTTTCTCCGGCTTGTCCTCACTGCAGACAGCTGCTTGAATACTTAGGTAGTAATGGAATTAAATATTCGGGCAGAGATGTAACGATATCGGAGTCTGCTAGGCAAGATGTAGAAAGACTTACCGGAAGACTTACCATACCTGTCGTTGTAATAAAAGGAGAAATCATAAAAGGCTTCGATAGAAAACGTCTCAAAAACCTTCTTGGAATTTCAGCAGACGATGAGAAGCCGGTAAAATTAGACAGCAGGAATATAATCCCTCATTTCACTGATACCCAGCTTAGCAAAATTTATCAAAAAGCCAAAAATGTTCTTGAAAAAAACCAGTTAAAAGGCTGGACCATGCCGTCGAATCGGCTCTATCCACATCTCTGGAACTGGGATTCAGGGTTTATTTCACGCGGGTATCTTCACTACGATCCTGAAAGAGCATACACAGAAATTCGATCACTTTTCAGAGGACAGTGGAGTGACGGCTTTCTCCCGCATATCATTTTCAACCCTGAGTATACCCATCATTTTCCGGGACCAGACTACTGGAACGCCGACAATTCAGGAAAAGTTCCATCCGGTATTTTTACTTCAGGTATCAGCCAGCCCCCTGTACATGCTACCATGATAGTTGATTCTGTAAAGCTTGATCCTAATAAGGAAAGGGCGTTGTCATTCTTAAAGGAAATATATCCAAAACTAAAAAAACTCCATGATTTTTATTTTACTTGGCGTGACCCGGAGGCTGAAAATCTTGTATCTATTGTCCATCCGTGGGAATCGGGACTTGATAATGCTCCGTTGTGGGATGAACCACTTGCTGCCATAACAGACACCAGTGAATGGGCTTTGAGTATGCAAGAAAAATATGATGAGATTGCAAAACAGGGTGAGCGGCCGAAGCGTACATATATTGAAAAGTATTCATATCTCATTGAGAATCTATATAAAAATAATTATGACTGGAAAAAAATCTCAGAAAATCATCCATTTATAATCCAGGGAGTTCTTTTTAACTCTATTCTCTGTAAATCCGAACTGGACCTTGGGAAGATGGCAGAAACCCTGGGATATGATGCCAGCATTCACTATGAGAGAGCGGATAAAATCAAAACGGCGATAAATAAAAAATTATTTGATGAGACTGAAGGCATTTATTATAATTTTGATCTTAAGCACCAGAGACACATAAAACGGGATACGATTTTTTCATATATGCCCCTTTTTGCCGGTATCCCAGACAAGGACATGGGAGAAGTGGTCTTGGATACGCTTCGAACGCATTGTTTTTGTATAGCAGATATGGACTGTGTTGCCATACCCAGCTATGATATGTGTCAGGTTGACTTTGAAGGGGAATTTTACTGGAGAGGCCCGGTTTGGGTCAATATTAACTGGTATATTGCTCAGGGA
>JAFCZV010000205.1 GCA_019314155.1 Deltaproteobacteria bacterium | reverse complement strand
GTTTTATCATGCTGACCAGGGCGGGAAAGGCAATCCGGGCTGTTTCCGAAGACAAAGAAGCCTCATCCCTGATGGGGATTAATGTGGACGGTATGATTTCCACCACTTTCGTTATCGGGGGGATGTCCGCCGGCGCGGCCGGCGTCCTCTATGCCCTCATGTTCAAACAGGTGCACTTTTTTATGGGATTTATTCCCGGAATCAAGGCCTTTACTGGCAACATCCCAGGAGCCATGTTGGGAGGGATTTTTTTAGGCCTCATCGAGTCGGTTGGACCCAGTCTCTTTCTGGACGGTCTGGGCATCCCTGCCCCATACCAGTTGAAAGACGCCATTGCTTTTACCATGCTGGTGCTGGTTCTCATTTTCAGGCCCACGGGTATTATGGGTGGTTATGACACAAACGCGCTCGTTATGGGAACACGGCATAAAAATCGGCGTTATTGGCGGTGTTATCGCACTGCTCATCGCACTGGTGGGCATGGTGGAGTCGTTTAATCGACGCGATATTATTGCCGAAATTGTTTCCATGGGGCACGTCCTGCTGCTGATTGTGGGGATTATGATGGGATATATTGCGGCAAAGCGAACCACCCGCACAGAGCCGGTGATACGTTGTCTCAACGCCGTCATTGGGAGTCTGGTTACCGCAGGCTTTTTAGCCTTGCTGGTCATTGTGGGTAGTCTGATTAATTTGCGATCGGTACTGGTGAACGCTTCCCCTATGCTGTATAAATTGTTAACCCTCGGACACAAGGGGGCTGCAGGTATTTTCATTATTCTCTTGATCGGGCTTTTTTGTGGGGTATTCGCGGCGGCTCTTTATTATTTGCCACAGTTGGTACGACGAGTGGTCATTATGTCCCTGAGCATCATGGTCTCCGCCGGGGTGCTGCAGGATCTTTTACGACCGATCCTTTCCGCCTGGGGACCCATGGCTTTCCTTAGCGAGAGGCTCTTTGCATATAACGGTCTCACCGTCTCCGGCTCGATCGCATTGGTACTACTGATTGCGGTTGTGATGACGATTTGGGGTCTTAAGAGACAGGATGTCAAGACAGGATATGGAACCCTTCCCACTGGAACTCAGCGAGGAATCAAGATTGGCGGCTTTTTCATACTGGCGGTAGTTTTAATCGCTCTTCCGCATGTTCTCGGCCTCTTTCTCAGTGAAGTGCTCACCATCGTGGGCCTCTACGTGTTATTGGGACTGGGGCTCAATATCGTTGTGGGATATGCCGGCATGCTGGATCTCGGGTATGTGGCCTTCTTTGCCATCGGCTCTTATGTGACCGCCATCTTAACGTCTCCTGAATTGGGATTTTTCAGCTTCAGCTTATTGGGGGCGCTTCCTTTTGCCATTATTCTGGGGGTATTTTCCGGTGTTCTTCTGGGCATTCCGGTGCTGAAGATGCGGGGAGATTATCTGGCCATCGCCACCCTGGGTTTTGGCGAAATCATTCGGATTCTTGTCCTTTCAGACTGTTTACGCCCCTGGTTGGGGGGTGCCCAGGGAGCCGGAGGGATTCCCAAAGCCTCCATCCTTGGGTATCGGTTTGCTGGCCCACAACAGATTTATTACCTTATTCTGGCCGGTTGTATCCTCGTGGTCTTCATTTCGCTGCGCCTCAAGAATTCACGGCTGGGGCGCGCCTGGATGGCCATGCGCGAGGATGAGGACGTGGCCCAGGCCATGGGTATCAATCTGGTGAGCACCAAGCTGCTGGCCTTTGCCACCGGCGCCGGATTCTCCGCCTTGAGCGGGGCGATTTTTGCCAGCAAACTCGGTTCGGTGTATCCGCACAGTTTCAGCGTAATGATTTCCATCAACATCATCTGTCTGATCATCGTCGGCGGCATGGGAAGCATACCCGGCGTTATCGTTGGTGCCGCCGCTCTGGTAGGATTGCCGGAGCTTCTGAGGGAGTTTGCAGAATATCGGATGCTGGTCTATGGGGCTGCCCTGGTGGCGATGATGATTTTAAGACCCGAAGGTCTCTGGCCAGAGGCCAAGCATAAAATGGAGCTTCATGCAGAGAAAAACAATGTGTGAGAGCCTTAACCGTCTATGCCGACTTAAACCGGCAATGAGGAAGATATATGGCTGCGATTCTCACAGCTAATAACATGACGAAACGATTCGGCGGGCTGATGGCTGTGGACACATTGGACGTTGCAATTGAAGAACACAGCATTCACAGTATCATTGGTCCCAACGGTGCCGGCAAAACCACTTTCTTTAATTGTGTTACCGGGTTTTATAAGCCTGAAGTTGGGTCGCTCCTATTTGACAACCATTCCTTGGTGGGATTGCTCCCGGACCGGATCGTTCAGATGGGCATCTCTCGAACATATCAAAATATACGTCTCTTTCCCAACCTGACTGCCACGGAAAACATTCTGGTTGGCATACACAGTCATCTCACATCAGGATTCCTCAGCATCGTGCTCAATCTGCCAAAGACGCAGCTTGAAGAAAAAGAAGCGGCGGAAGAGGCGGACCGTCTTTTAACATTTATTAACCTGGACGGTAAGGGCGAATTTTTAGCTAAGAATTTTCCTTACGGTGAACAGCGACGGTTGGAAATCGCCCGTGCTCTGGCGGCCAGACCCAAACTTCTGCTACTGGATGAACCCACAGCAGGCATGAATCCAAGCGAAACCCAAAAAATGATGGATTTCATTCGGCACTTGCGCGACGAACTGGGAATCACGGTTCTTTTAATCGAGCATCAGATGCGCGTGGTGATGGGGATTTCGGAAACCGTGACGGTGTTGGATTATGGTAAAAAGATTGCCGAAGGCACGCCGGATGATGTCCAGAGCGACCCAACGGTTATTGAAGCTTACCTGGGACGGGGGAGTGCGGCCGAGGTCCATTGATCACCAAACACCGAAGATAAATTAATAGTATAGGAACTTCCTTTTTTGGACACATATGAACACAGATCGTCAAGATTCTGAAATTAAGAAATATTATTATCTGCGAAAATCTGCGTCCTATTTAGCTTGATTTAAGGTAAACACCATGGCAATGCTCGAAGTCGAAAATGTACACGCTTACTACGGTAAGATCCATGCGCTAAAGGATATTTCCCTTAACGTCGACAAAGGTGAAATTGTCACGCTGATCGGTGCCAACGGGGCGGGCAAAAGCACCACCTTGAAGACAATCAGCGGTTTGTTGAGACCCCGCCAGGGAACGGTCCGACTGGACGGGGAGGATCTATCTGCTCTGCTGCCCCACCAAATTGTAACCAAGGGAGTGATTCAGGTTCCCGAAGGCCGGCGGATTTTCGGTCAGCTCACGGTAATGGAGAACCTTGATATGGGGGCTTTCACTTGCCAGGACAAACAACGGAACAAAACGAATTTCGACAGAGTGTTTAGCCTGTTTCCCAGGCTGAAGGAGCGACGCCGGCAAGTCGCCGGCACCCTGAGCGGTGGCGAGCAGCAGATGCTGGCCATGGGGCGCGCCCTGATGGCCAATCCGGAAGTGCTTTTACTCGATGAACCTTCCATGGGTCTGGCGCCGGTGCTGGTTGACAATATTTTCGATACGATCCGACAACTGCACGCGGAGGGAACGACCATTCTCTTAGTGGAACAGAATGCACGGATGGCGCTGCAGGTGGCGAGCCGGGGGTACGTGATTCAGACCGGCGAGGTGGTACTCAGCGACACGGCGAAAAACCTGCAAAAAAACGAAATGGTACGAAAAGCATACATGGGTGAAAACTAATCTCTATGGTGTAAAACCGATCGTTTTTCAGCTTTTTTATTGTCGCCGGCTATGGTGAATACCTAGCAGGTTTTTTTTTGCCTTTTCAGAAATATTCATGAGTGACGATTCCATAAAAAATTGCGCAATGCAGGTCGGTAAATTAGGCTCTATTTGGGTAAAAGTAAAATGACTTTGGGCAACCATGCTACCTGGATTAATTTCATTTTGATTGCATTCGTCGTATTCTTGTTTGGTTTTGATGTCTGTTTATCGGAAAGCGGTAAAACAGATAACAATTCGCTTGGAACAACAAATGCTCCTAAAAACAAATGGGGCCAATTATTACAAAGGAAGCCTTACCCATATACGATTCCGCTGCTTTCGAAAGATACGATCCTTGACGGCACGTATGCAAAGAAAGCAAAAAAAGAAGGAGAGATCGTTCCTTGTCGACGATGTCCTGACTGGATTCCATATCCAGGGATTTGGAAACTGAATCTGAACAAAGGGACATATAGGATATATAACGAAACTACAGGTTGGAAAAGTATTGGAACTTATATTGTAGCAGATAACCGTATCATTTTTGCTAATGACCCTTGCTGTATAAAAGGTATCGGTGTATACGCTTGGAAAATTGAAGAAAGAAAGCTGATATTTAAAGTTATCGATGATGACTGCGCCATAAAGCTAAGGGCTTTGAACCTGATGGAAGTTCCCTGGAATTCATGCCAGCCCCCTAGCATCGAAGCAGCAATTACCGAACATTGGCCGAAACCGCAGGGCTGTGATTAGAAGCCATTATGGATATCCGTCTTCAAAAACACTACAGGTAAATGACCGATGGATCAGGCCACTCGCGTTATCATCATCGGCGGTGGGGTCATCGGAGCCTCCGCCGCATACTTTCTGCAGAAAAAAGGCTGGGCGGTGACACTCCTCGAAAAGGACCGCTTCGGCTGTGGAGCTTCTCAAGGAAACTGCGGCCTGATTGTACCTAGCCATATCTTGCCGCTCAACTCACCCGAAATTTTGATTAAGGGCTTTAAATGGCTATTTAAAAAAAGCGCCCCTCTTTTAATTAAACCCAGGGTTGATCCCGATCTTTTCAAGTGGTTGGGTCGGTTCGCGTACCACTGTCGTCGAAAGAATATCATTGCCTCTGCACTCGGTCGAGGGGCACTGCTCAAGGGTGCCATCGATTTGCACCGGTCCTTGATCCAAGAGGAAGGGCTCGAATGCGACTGGGAAATTCTAGGCGCACTTCATG
>JAFCZV010000204.1 GCA_019314155.1 Deltaproteobacteria bacterium | reverse complement strand
TTGTTGATAAACCCAACGCCGGCTTCCACGGCACATTCCGCATAAAACCGGGTGGCGTTCTCCGACCCCACCGGCAGGTAATTCAAAAGGATTTCCGTGCCGGAATCCTTTAAAATTTCGACTACATCGCGTTGGGTCGGCTCTTTTTGATCACACAGCAAAAAGGTGTAATCCGGTTCATAGTTTTTCATGTGTTCGGCAAAACCGTCCAATATTTTCCCCATGGACACCGTGACCTCTGCTCTTGGCATGTGATCCACAAACTTCTGGGTACAGTTCGGCAATTCAAAAATGGCGTTGTGAACGTCTTTGCCGACTTTTCTCTGATCGATGTCAAAGGCCGAGACCACCTCGATATCACCCGGCGTGTACCCGTTTATCGACCAATGCAGAATTCCGATGGCGTCATTGCGATTTTTTCTTCTGTAATATGCAACTCCCTGCAACAGCGCACTTGCACAGTTACCAACGCCGATGATACCGATTTTTATAGCTGCCAATAGATTCTCCAATAATAAGTTGATGGTTATAATTCGTGAAAGATAGATAGGTTAACCGCTTCACAGGGTGCACATGATGCGCTTCAACAGATACTTTTGCAATACTTGGCTAATTTTTTCAATAGAAAATCATCAAAGATTCCAAGATCTACCGTTGCAAAAGACCGGCGAACCCCATTGATTCCTTCAATTTTTCACGAACTTTTCATTTGAATTTCATAATTGTTTCACGTTCCGGGTCCATACTTAACGCTGATTCTCAGCATCTAATCCATCCCTAAAGATCCGGGCGCTCGGTGCAGGGCATGATTCCCGGACCCGGCAGGGGTGTTTTCAAGCCGCCTTTGGATTCGCCTTGGATAAGGGAGAGTATGTCCGGGTATGCATATAGGGTCAATGCATTATTTTGGGGCAATCCCCCGGTATCGGCAGACGGTCCGTAGATGCTGTGGATCGATCTTCCCAGCATCCTGAGCAGAGAGGTCTGCTCTCCCCGATGCTGGGCCGTATGGGCGATCCTTCGCAGCATAATCCAGGTTCTCGTCCGCAGTGCATCGAAAAAAGCAACCTCTTTCTCCCACCAGGATTTGTCCTTTTCCTTCAGCACTGCCAATCGTTTTTCCGAATCCCCGGCATATTGTTTGATGAATTCAAGGCGCGTTTCCTTTTCGGGCAGCGGCGGCGCCCCGACATCGATGCCGAACATATTGCAGAACCATTTATCTTCACCCATGCACTGATGGATCATGTGCTCCAAAGGATTCCGATCTTTTCGGTCCAGGGGGTGAGGACGGATGAAAAGATCATCATCTTCGAACATACTCCAAACGCTGAGGGTCTTGATCCGTTCGGTGCCATAGGTGTCCACAAGAAAATTATATTCCATGTATGCCTCCGTTTACCTTGTGCGGTTGTGAAAATTTCAAAAAATCCGTGGAAGTCGACCCGACAACCCATTAAAAAATGGATATCATAGGATTAAAAAATTGACATCTTTTTTCCTGACATTGCCCCAATGCTCCAAACGTCGAGAAGGACGTCGCTGCGGAGCCAGGTTCACCGACCCTCACTCCCGATCTTGGAGCAGCCCAACCACCTTGAGAACCTGCTTCAACTTCTTCACGTTCCGACACGCCTTAAGATCGTCCGTTTTTGCGATTTTCTTCACCAGCCCTTTGAGTCTTTGTTCTCCGTTGCTCAGTTTTTCAGCTTCTGTCCGGATGCGTTCCTGGAGGGCTTTGACCTGGCCGACCCCTGAACCCGGGTCCCTGGGATCGGGTACCTTTTTTTTAAATCCCAAAGACTCAAAATATTTCACCAGTTCCTCGAGTTCCGGAATGGTCATGTCCGCCGATGATCCGACCCCCCAATAGGCGATCACGTCCCGATATTCGTCGTCTGAAAGGGGAATCTCTTTCTTGGCGATATGCACCAGGGCCAGCAGTCCGTTCCGCCGCTTCTTTTTATCTTCGTCTCCGGCGTTCATGACAATCCTTTCAAAATCCTCAAGCAGTTTCAAGCCATGGGTTTCTTTCCCATTATATTAATACCCGGATTCGCAAAAGTCGAGGATGCCGTGTCCCGGTATCGAAGATTCGGGGCTTCCTAAACTTTCGCGAATTCGGGTAAAAGTTTTTCGGGTTTCAAAAAAAAGATTGATAATGCCACAATGTGGCATTATGTTTGATTTGTTAATATATTGGTGCAACTAAGAAACCTTCCGGTTGGAATTTGCCATACACAGCCCGAAGGACGTATAATGGAGATTCGAATATGGTGACCGCTCAACAGGGTAGGGTTCAAGATCCGGTTTGCAGCATGGAGATAAATCTGAAATCGGCCCATCCGGTTTACGCGTACAAGGGCCGCATTTATCATTTCTGTGCCGAAAACTGCAAAACGGCATTTGCAAAGAATCCGGAAAAGTATCTGAAACCCAAGGGGTTCTTCAGCCGATTTCTCGACCGGATGGCCAAGTCCAATAAAAAGGCGTTCGGCTGCAAAGGGCCCTCGTGTCACTGAACCGAAGATAAAAGGAGGTGTTGTCATGAAAGATTCGGGAAGTTTACATTTGAAGGTGCAGGAACAGTGTGACTGTTTTGCAACCACAGACCTCCTTAAAGAGATGTCCGTGGTTAAAGATGACGCAGATACCAAGGAAGCCGCGTTGAAAAGGATGGTGGGAAGAAAGTCACCCTGAAATTCCCCGAATAAGATATATTCCAGTGCCTTTAAAAGATTTTTCCGGTGAGGGTTTCTGCAGTCCATGGGGCGGCGTTCGATAACGCTGTCTTAAGTGTAACAGAACGGCTGGGGAAAGGCAGCATTCAAAATTTTCGGTAAACCCGAAAAGTTTGTAAATCATATTGTTATGACACTATCCGAACAAAAAATTATTTTGTATCTTGAAAAACTGAATGAATTAAATGCAGAAGGGTGCCCTGCGTGCAACCGAAAGTTTACCCTGGGGGAAACGGTTGTTCTGGCATGCGGGCCGTGGGAAGGCACAAAGTATATCCACGAAAATGAAGCGGTTTTCGATAAAAAAACCGCATTGTATTACGAACGTCGATGTTACCCTAATAGAGCGAAAGTTTAGAACGCCCCATAGGTGCTGAATTCATTTTCCCCATGGCCCGATGCCACTGATGTTATTGTTAAGCACCCATCCAGCTTTGCCCCCAGCATCCGCGTATGCAGCATCTATTTTTGACGGGCGCTGCTGAATATTGGACAGCCGCGTCCTGTTGTTCGATTTCTAAAAATTCCTTTCGAAGCGACCGATGTGACAGAAACAAATATTGGCGCGTTTCGAAGTCTGCATTTCGATATTCTTCTATAATGCTTTGAATGTCTTTCATTATTTTCCCTCCTTGAAGAAAAGGTTTGTCCCTTGTTCATCACGCTGGATTTGTCCGTTATAAATATATGTTGTGATGAAGTCTACGACCTTCTTATCTCTCAAAATCCGTTTGTGCCCCAAACCTTGGGTGGTATGAAGGGCAACATGGTCTGTTTTTCCAGCAAGGGTCTTAGAATCCAGATACGGGATGGTTCTGTCATCCTTGTCGTGAACGATCAGCATCTTCGAGGAGATGGTTTTTGCAAGCACATAAGGGTTGTCTTGATGCACATCGTACCCATAGTATGCTTCCATCTCGGCAACCAGGTCTTGATATACGATTTCGGGTATGCCGTGCTGATTGAAAGAATTGAACAAAATCTCTTTGAGTTTAAGGGCAGGCGCGATCAGGGCGACATCAATGGACGGTGTATCTTTTGAAATGCAATTGATCACCGCAGATGCACCGATAGAATGTGCGATAACACCCTGAATACCCAGGCCCCGTGACGGATCCAAAAGAGATCTTACGGCATCGGAGAGTTCAAAATAGTTGGTGGCCAGTCCGTCCGAGTATCCATGGGCGGGCGCATCATAAGTGACCACGTGACCACCGAGTATCCGGCGTTAATAAGCGCCTCGAAAAAATAGACGAAATTTACACCGCGGCCGTTCCACCCGTGGACAAAGAGAACACCGGGTCCGCGTCCCCATTTCCAGCATCGAATTGCTTGGTCATGGACATGAATACGAAACGGCGTCCCTTTTTCGAGGTATTCTCGCTCCAAAGGTGTCAGCGCATAGGCCGATGGTTTAAAAAACCGTTTGAGCAGGATGTTTTTCGTCGTCTTGGGTGCAATATGCCACAATGCCGTCAATAGAAAGTGCGTGGCCCTTTGCTTGGCCTTAATATAACGAACGTTCGTGCTTGATGTTTTCATTTTAACAATCTTTTTTGACATATGATTTCCTTATTTTTTATAACTATTTAGCAGGCGGATGAGTGCGGTTTCCTCATGTTTTTTCGTTTCAGCGTCGTCGAGCAGTTTATAATACAGATGGAAACCGAGGAGAAGAGAGTAGAGGTCAAAGGCAAACTGGTCATCGTCTATATCTTGCCTGAAATCACCCGCCTCAACGGCCGATCGGGCGATACGCCGAAGACAATTGATCCATTCTTCCTGTTGATGCAGAAGAACCTCCCGAACCCTTCCAGGACGGTCACTGAAATCCGCACTGGCAGAAACAAAAATGCAGCCCCCTGTCAATTCTGAAGTCCATTGAATCCAGTTGTCGACCAAAGCCCGGATTCTCGGAATGCCGGCTTTGATTTTCAGTGCCGGGAAAATCACACCTTCTGAAAAAAGCTGCGCCGCAAAATTGAGTATCTCGACCTGAAGATTCTCCTTGGACTGGAAATGCGCAAACAACCCGCTTTTGGACAAATTTGTTGTTTTGGCAAGGTTTCCGATGGTCACGCACTCAAGGCCCAATTGGCTTGCCATATCCAGACCGGCTTCTAAAACAATAAGTTTAGTATTTTCTCCTTTTGCCATGCCAACAAAATAAAACGACCGTTCGTGCTTGTCAAGTAAAAAAAACAATATCCCCTGTATGCTGCGCATATTGGGGTAAATGATTTATGTATGTTTCGGGGGGATTTGCAGCATCCTCGACATTTACAACGATAGAAGATATTTCAAAACCTTCCATTCTTTGGATTGAGGTTTTGAAATGGCTTCCAGGGTCTATTCTATAATAAAGGAGGAATTCCCTCGGATACCCTTCGGAGAATGTCCCAATATGCGCCGCGGTGCCCGGATTTGATCGCTTCGATCAGTTCCGGATTGTCATTATAATTGTAATCCGGATTTGCCTCGGTCCGTCGGCCGAGAAGAAATCTCGGATCATCACCCACAAGACCATGCAGCCAATCTTCCACATCTTCACCCAAACTGATATCACAGTAATAAATCGGGCGAAGAAAAGATTCATTGTTTTCCAGAGCTCCGAAAAGACTGGGATTTTTTGATAACATTCCTTTGGACGTTTTTAAGATTTGCCGCCCCAGTTGCGTCATTGGATAAAGTCTTATACCAAGACTGATCCCCACACGGTCCGGTTTGATCATTTTCATCAGATGAATAGCTGTTTCAATCGATTTTCTTGTTTCACCTGGAGATCCGAGGATTAAGTCGAACATGCAAATGATGTTATTTTTGAGACAAATTTCTCGAATCCGCTTCAAATCATCCGGGCTGTAATTATGGCCCAGACGGCGCAGCATGTTATCATCCCCATGGTCGGCACCGAAATCGATTCCGACACATCCGGCGTTACGCATTAAATGCGCCAATTCTTCAGTAAAAGACTCGGGAGAACAGTAGGCATACCATTTAATTTTACTTCCCAGTCCTGAATCGATAATGGCCATAGATACCTGAACAGCATGGGAATAGGGCCAATTAAACTCGCAGTCACACGTATGAAATACTTTGATTCCACAGTGATAAAGCTCGGTCAATTCCGCCACCACATTTTGCGGCGGACGCATTCTTACAGTTTTACCTTTGACAAATGGTTCCGGACAATAGATGCACTTCAAGGAACAGCCGCGTTTAGTCTCGAACCCGACCTGGCCGCCGTTTTTAAAATAATATTGATTGTTAACCAAAGACCTGGAGGCTAAATCTGTTTTTTCAATTGAAACCGGTAAGATAGCATTGTGTTTAAAGTTGCCGTTGTCCATCCAAACCAGTCCCGGCACCGTATCCAATTCAATGTTGTCTCTAAGTGCCGCTGCCAGTTTAACGAGACTCTCCTCTCCGTCTCCACATATACCATAAGACACATCGCAGAATTTCATGACTTCAGAGGGAAAAATGGAAAAACCGACGCCGCCAAGACAAATCGGTGCGTTGGTTGAACGTTTAATTGTTTCAAGAACCGGCATGGCTCGAAGCAGAGAAAAATCCTGACTTGCGAAATAGGAATCATCTATGTTTCTGAGCGTAACACCCACTAGAACCGGTTTTTCTGTCAAAACTTCAGAGAGTTTTGTCCGCCAATCCGCCTCAATGGCACAATCCACCAAATCAACGTCTATTCCGGCATAACGGCATGCAGTGCCAAGATAGTCTAAAGATACCGGCGTCACCGGCGGTTTCATAAGATTCGGGTTGACAAGAACGATTCGCATATGTCCAACTCATTTAACAGTTTGGTTTCTTTTTGGAAAGCTCTATTATGCAACGAAAACGAAAAATCTCCATGCTGCGAGATTTGTTTGAGTCGCCCCAACAAAAGCGAACCGTCTTTTCATCTTTGTCAGAGATATGGGCAATCGGCCGGCCCAACCTATCTAGGGGATTGTTTTCGAAGTATTACTGTCCGCGGCCTCGGAACTCGTAACCCGAAACCCGTAACTCGCAACCCGCATTCAAAAATTTCTTGACCCTACGGGGATAATTTTGTATGCATATTTTTGATTTTACTCGGATATTTTCGATCCAATAGGAGACACATCATGTCACAACCTGAACTTTATGATCTGGCCATTATCGGCAGCGGACCCGGCGGCCTTTCAGCCGCCATCTATGCCATGCGGGCTGCCTTAAAGACCGTGCTCATCGAAAAAGGGGTGCCCGGCGGCCAGCTCAACCTCTCCGACGAAGTGGAAAACTACCCCGGATTTGCTAATATCAGCGGTAGCGAGCTGGCCATAAAGTTTGTCGAGCATGCCCGCATTTACGGCATCGAGGAACTCAACGACGAAGCAACGGTCATCGAGCCGGGCCTCGAATTTCATACGGTGCGTACCGGCGGCGGACGGTTGATCCAAACTCATGCCGTGATTCTGGCCACGGGCGGTCGCCCCCGTATGTTGAAGATCCCCGGCGAAGGGAAATACTACGGCCAGGGGGTATCCTATTGCGCTGTGTGTGACGGCTTTTTTTTCAGAGGCAAAAATGTCGTGGTCGTTGGAGGAGGCGACGCCGCCTGCGAAGAAGGACTTTATCTGTCCAAATTGGCCGCCAAGGTCTACCTGGTCCATCGCCGCGACGCACTGCGTGCCAGCATGATCCTGCAAAAGCGCGTCGAGGCAGAGTGCAAGATGGAGGTTCTGTGGAACACCGTTCCCACGGAAATCAAGGCAGACGCCGACGGGGTTAACGCCGTCACTCTCAAGGACACCCGGACCGGTGAAAAGCGCGACATGCCCATCGACGGTGTCTTTATATTCATCGGCTTTGATCCCAACAATCAGTTGGTGCCGGCCGGTATTCGCATGTCCCCGGAAGGATTTGTGATCACCAATGATCAGTGCGCCACCAACATAGAGGGCATTTACGTAGTCGGTGATCTGCGGGAAAGGTACGCCCGCCAGATCGTGCTGGCGGCAGCCGACGGCTGCATGGCGGCCCTGTCTGCCGCCCATTATGTGGAAACTCGCAAGGCCAAGATGGAAGACCCCACCTGCGCTTTGCCGGAGTGAGACGAACCGCCGCCGTCTGAACTTCCCCGGGAAGTGAAAGTTAGCCAGGGATATTGATGGCAAAAAGCATCAGAAAGGATGAGACATTAATTTCCTGACCATCCAGTAAACATGAAAGAGGCTATATCAATGAAGCATGGACGCAATGCTCCCTGCCCGTGTGGCAGTGGTAAAAAATACAAAAAGTGTTGTCTGGGCGCAACTCCCGCGCCGGTGGACCTACTCTACAGGCGGCTTAGTGAAACCCACAATCGGCTGGTAGATCGGCTGATGAATTACGCTGCCGAATTCTTTGAAGAGACGGCTGTGGCAGTAGCCATGGCTGAATTTTCGGTCTGGCCCGATGAGCCTCCGGAGGAAGACTTCATCGAGCAGCACCAGCAGCTTTTCTGGCCTTGGTTTTTGTTTAACTGGATTAACGATCCCGAAGATACACCGTTTGATCTGAATTGGCCGGTCGACCAAACCATTGCGGAGTGTTACGCTGCAACGCAAAAAGACCGGCTCGATTCCATGGAACAGAAGCTGATTACTGCCCATTCCCGCCGACATTTCAGTTTTTTTGAAGTGGTCGACTGCTGGCCGGGCAAAGGTTTTTTGTTAAAGGATATTTTTACCGGAGAGCAGATCGACGTTTTGGAGCAGTCCGGATCGGAATCTACCCATCCGGGGAATATTCTCTTCGGTCAAGTGATCAAGATTGACCACGTGGGCATGCTGATAAGCTCCGGTAAGTTTTGGATAC
>JAFCZV010000203.1 GCA_019314155.1 Deltaproteobacteria bacterium | reverse complement strand
TTTCGTTGATAGCGATAAACAACTCTGAGTTGAGCTTGCAATAATTGTCTCTTAAGTTCTACGTAGTTATCAAGTTCAGTCATTTTATCCTCCTTTCAGTTTTAAATTTAAAAGAAGTATATACTAAACGTAAATAGCATGTCAAGTATTTATTACGTACTTTTAAGGAATATTTTATTTCTAATTTAAAGTGTAATTACCGAGGGTTGATAAGTGTAGGGACATATTTAGGTACGTCTTATCCGATCACCTATGAACCCTGATATTATTATGGTAGGAGAGGCAAGAGACATAACAACTGCAAATGCAATAATTAGTGCCGCACTTACAGGCCATAAAGTTTTGTCAACCATTCATACAGAGAACACAACAAGCACATTGAATCGTTTATTTAAAATGGGAGTCGAAAGTTTCCTTGTCTATGAGTCGATTGATCTCATTATAGCCCAGCGCCTGGTAAGGATTTCATGCCCACTCTGTCAGAAGGAATACACTCCGTCAGAGTCTTTGATTCATCAACTCAAGATTCCAAGAACGGATTTAATAAACTATGCTTTCAAAAGAGGAACTGGAAGTATTTCTAAAGCAAAGTGCGAACGATGTGACGGCACAGGATATACCGGTCAAACCGCAATTCACGAAATACTTTCATTAAACTCCGATGTGTCCCGTGCGATTGCTGATGGGAAGAGTATATGGGAAGTACGTGAGATTGCAATCAAAAGGGCTGGGATGGTCACACTTCGTGAAGATTGTCTGTATAAAATACATCTCGGCATTACAACAATTGAAGAGTGTCTAAGGGTCACCCCAGACCTGGATGAACCATCAAGGATATTAAAAATAATTATTGGCTTATCTCAAAATACCTCTGATTTTGCACCTTGCGATTACGGAATTATCGAATTTGACGAACAAATTACCCGGTTTGCACGTAATAATATTAAAAACCGACTTCCTCTGGAGATAGAAAAAGAGTTACTCACAAGACTGAACGAATCAGGCTTAAAAGCAAGAAAAATCTTTACCTTCTCCCTTTCTGCTAGTGATGCAGGTTAGATGTAAAAATTGGATTCTTGACATTCTCGAAAAATGTGTTACATTGTCTTACCATGAGCACACTAACTATCAGATTGCCAGACGAGTTGAAGGCAGATCTTCAAAAATTAACAAACCTGTTAGCGATGTCGTACGGGAATCTATTCGGCGATATGTAGCTATTGAGAAATTTCGAGCCATTCGCAGGAAGGTTCTACCATTTGCCGAAGCCCAGGGATTCTTAACCGACGAGGACGTCTTTAAGGCCATTTCATGAAGATCGTCCTTGATGCCAATGTTATCATCGCTGCCTTTGCCTCTCGCGGACTTTGTGAATCTATTATGGAGGTTTGTCTCAGTGAGCATGAGATTGTGCTATGTGACGAATTGTTAGAAGAAGTTCTGAGAAATCTCCATAGGAAAATCAAACTTTCTCCTAAAATAGTTGATGATATTGACGATCTCCTGCTGGAACAGGCAAGCATGATCGACCCAGTCCCACTTCCCCCGGATATTTGCCGTGATTCCGACGATGTTAAAATCCTCGGTTTAGCAGTCGCCGCAGATGCTAATTATATCGTTACCGGCGATAAAGACTTACTCGTTCTGAAAGAGTTTCGGGGTATTCCGATTTTAAACCCAAGGGGATTCTCTAACCTTCTTCACAGCAAAGAAGAATAAACAGAACATCCAACCATCGCATGAACGCTGACTGGAATTTCGCTGCGCTTCACTCCAGCAGGTAATGCCCACGTTAAAAAAGAAAAACAAAGACTAATTTCCTTCATTGCTGTTTTTTGCCTTTCATACAGAATGCCATAGCAATCACCAGTGAAGCGGAACAAATTAAAGTAACGCCTTGCCAACCAAACAATTTCCATACCGGTCCCAAAGCAACGGATGATACACTACCTCCCCCAATACAGAATAAAGCATAAAAAGATGAAGCTGTTCCAAGATATTTTTGGGGGACTTTCCAGCTTATCAATAAAAAAATTAACGGTTGGCAAAAATAGACTCCTAGAAAGAGAAGCAATAATCCGGTACAAACCGGTAATGTCAAAGGAATCCAGCCCATAAGCTGAACAGATATTAAGCACAGGCTAAGTGATGTAATCATAATTTTGAAAACACCTGTTTTCTTAGCGAGAATTCCGGACAACGGTGATCCTATCAATGCTGTCAGGCCTGCAAGACTTATCCAGCCGATATCAGCAGACGTAAAGTAAAAGGGGGCATTAGTCAGTCTGAATGTTAGAAATGTAACCATTCCAAGAAATCCGAAAAACAGAAAAAAACCGGTCATCAACAACGGTAGCAATTCCGGAGAAATCATTAGTTTTAAAGCCTTCAGATATGATTTGGAATATTTTTCGCTGACTTTTGGTACATTGTTTATTTTTTTACCATTTAAAACAATTGTTGTTAGCAGACTGAAGATACAAATAGTCATTGCTATGATTTTAAATGTATTTGTAAGACCCCAGGAGGAAGTCATAATGCCAACTGAAAATCTACCGATAACCATCCCAGTTGTTGAAGCCGCAACAAATGATCCCAGATAGATGCCTTGTTTTTCTTCCGGCGCAATTTTCACTATGTATGGAAACATTGAAGCTGCGACTGCCGAAGCGCAAATTCCTATTACTGCCATACTTATAATAAAACTGTTAAAACTTCCTGCTATTGCTGCCGCAAAAACTCCTGCTGCTGAAAAGAATAACCCGACAGAGGACATTTTTTGCAAATCGAATCTGTCAGCTGCCGGACCAAACAGCAAAAAAGATATTGCATAAAATATGGAAACAACACTGAACGCAAACCGTGTTCTGGTAATATCCACATTAAAAGCATCTGAAATTTCCAAAAAGACTGACTGTGTCATAAAAACCGTTGAAACAGCAATCATTGCAGCAAGACATGCTATAAAAGGCTCCATGAGATTCACTATTTCTGTTTTCCGTACGAATTGCATAAAAACCTCCTAATTTAAAAATATAATTATTCCCAACTTTTCGTCACTATCAGAGCAAGAAGCGCGCCAATCGAATCAGCCAGCGATAACTATTTGGGATTGTTGAATTATTTTATTTGTTCGCATTCACTCACCCAACTACGACGCAATATACGACAGTTTTACTTGACATATTTAACAGACAGGCTTATGGCTATCAAATATGTCAGATATTTTAAAAAACAGGGGGTCTATATAGAAAATGCAAGTTGATAAAAACATTTTTTTTCGTGAAGCAACGCTGAGGATCTGTGGAAGCCTGGAAATAGAACAAGCCCTCTGGCATCTGTTCATATACATCAGGGACTATATGCCTTCATTTGAAGCGCATCTTCATTATTATGATCCGGCAGGAATAACCAGAACAATTGCCATGGCAGACAGTAGCGGTGGAAAACTCCTAAACCTTAAAACCACATATCCCCCTGAAGTCAGGGAATATATTAATTCCGACATGATTGGAGAAGACTATATTGCCGGCAACACGCACAAACATCCGTTATTGAAATATGTATTTAGAGATCATCATCAATTAAGGTTATCCTCGCTGGGGATGTTCTTGGTTGTAGACAAGAACTGGGTTGGCGGCATAACTCTCAATGCCAGGGGCAACAATTGTTTTGCAAAAGAACACCTTGAATTATTGTCTTTGCTAAAAAAGCCAATTACCATAGCGCTTTCCAATAGTCTCAGATATCAGGAACTCCTTGAACTGAAAGAACGTCTTTCAGATGATAACCGTTTCCTGCAAAATGAACTTCAATCTGCCATAGGCAAAGAGATAATAGGAGCAGATTTCGGACTGAAGGGAGTTATGGATCTGGTTCAGCAGGTAGCTCCGCTTAAAAGCCCTGTGCTGCTTTTAGGTGAAACCGGAACCGGAAAGGAGCTGATAGCAAGAGCTGTTCACAACATTTCTTCACGTAAAGACGGCCCATTTATTACGGTTAACTGCGGTGCCATTCCCGAAGCGTTAATGGATAGCGAACTGTTCGGCCATGAAAAAGGGGCATTTACAGGTGCCATCTCCAGAAAATACGGACGATTTGAAAGAGCAAATAACGGCACTATTCTGCTTGATGAAATTGGAGAACTCCCCCTGGAAATTCAGGTAAGACTCCTTAGGGTGTTGCAGGAAAAAGAGATTGAAAGAGTTGGAGGAACAGAACCGATTAAACTTGATATCAGGGTCATTGCCGCTACACACCGCGATCTTGAATCCATGGTCAGACAGGACAAATTCCGCGAAGATCTTTACTTCCGTCTTCAGGTATTCCCTGTAATCATCCCTCCCCTGCGGGAAAGAAAAGGGGATATAATACCCCTTGTGAACCACTTTATTGTAAAAAAATCCCGCGAAATGAGACTATCTGTTCCACCAGTCCTGCCTGTTGATGCCGTCGACACACTTCTATCATACAGTTGGCCTGGTAATGTTCGGGAACTCGAAAACGCTGTAGAGCGTGCTCTGATTCTTAATCAGAATAAGCCTCTGAACTTTAGAGGGATTCATTTCTCAGACAAAATACACAAAGAACTGCCGGACATTCCAACCAGAGCAGAATCAATGAATCTCGATAAAGCCATGGCAAATCATATCTGCACAGTTCTTAAAATATCAGGCGGAAAAGTGGAGGGAAAAAACGGAGCTGCTCAGTTACTTGAAATCAATCCTGGGACATTAAGACACCGCATGCGCAAACTGGGTATCACATTTGGTAAAAACCGCATAAAAAAAGACTCTTGAACTTGAAGCAGAAGAATTGGCACAAAGGAATGTCTAACCAGAAAAATGCACCGGATGAACCGGTGATTTTCACGTTAGAAATGATAGAAGGAGATTTTTATGCCGCTTGTTAAGGTCAGCTTACTTAAAGGAAAATCCAAAGAAGAAAAGGTAGCTTTATTAGATGCCATTCACGCTGCTTTAAAGGGAGCATTTAAGATTCCTGAAAACGATAGAAACCAAAGAATATTTGAATTTGAACCAGAGAATTTTGAAATCCCAGAGGGAAAAACATCAAATTACACTCTAATCGAGATGGATGTATTTCCTGGTAGATCAATTGAAGCAAAAAGAAAACTTTATCAAATCATTGTCCAAAATCTGCAAAAGCTTGATATTCAAACAAGTGACGTCTTCATTGTATTAAATGAACCTCAACTTGATAATTGGGGTGTGCGTGGCGGTATCCCAGCTAGTGAAATTGATCTCGGCTTTAAAATAGATGTTTAATTTGTTTGAAAGGACTGAATAGATTTCTAACCAGGCGGATGAACCAGACGGGGAAAACTATGCGGTTTTACGTAAATGCCGTGCAAGCTATCAGACCATGTGGTCTGCTGGTTATCCGCAAACGTTATTTTACCATACAGCAGGTTTGTGGATTGTTGTCCCGGGGATGGGGTCAGGTAATTGAGATGCGGCTAAAACGCCTTTTCTGACTCGTTTAGTGAAGTCTGAGTATTTTAGGAGTTGCCTTGAAGGGTGTGTTTTCCCTGGAGTGATTAGCCCGATTTTCTTTTTATGCTGTTCTTTTACAAGCCTCAATGATTCTGATAGATCGCTATCATTGGATACAATTACGATTAACATCGGATCCTTTTTCCTCGGTTTTGATGACATTTACAAATTTGATATCTTTTCCGAAAAGGTTTTTGTTTATTGGATACGAAAGTGGCTTAAAAACATTGTGGCTTAGGAACTTGCCGTAATAAACTGATATTTCTGGGATATACTTTCTAAGTGCTCTTAAATATGTTTTTTGTCTTATTGGTTGGTCAGGGTCAATTTTTCCCGTAACCATTGCTGTGAAATATTTGATGGAAATGATTTTATGAGATGAGTCGAGTAAGTGCTCGAATAATTTTTTAAAATCCAACCATTTATATGGCGTGTCTTTTACAGCTCCATAATAAAAATTGAACCCGTCAATATAAATGTATGTTCGCATACTTATACACTATAAAAAAGCAGGGGCCACCGAAGCGGCCCCGCGCCCTGGGTCGAAACCTCAGGGGTAGTTTATTTATAGCTATTATATTTAACATTTCATTTAATTATGTCAAGAAAAATAACATCGGTGTTGAGCAGACGCCGAGAAAATTGCCACCAAAACAAAAGACCTTGGCGGCGCTGCTCACACCGGGCGTTCGGCAGGAGATGTAATGCCACACGAGTTCGACGGCAAAAAATATGAAAAAGCCTCTGCTCATCAAAAAGAGTGGGGAGCCAAATTAATCTCGGAACTGGCGTTAAAGGGCAACGAACGTGTTCTTGATTTGGGATGTGGGGACGGCGTTAACACAGCATTAATTGCTGAGGCTCTTCCTAATGGTGAAGTGGTTGGTATAGATGCCTCAAAGGGCATGATCGATACTGCAAAACCAAAGGAAAAACCTAATTTGTGCTTTATCCTTATGGATATTGACGAGATAGCGTTCGAGGACGAATTCGATGTCGTTTATTCGAATGCAACCCTCCATTGGATTAAAGATCATTATCATCTCTTAAGAAACGTATTTAAAGCGCTTCGCGTTGGTGGTCTTTTAAGGTTCAATTTTGCGGCTGATGGTAATTGCTCTCATTTTTTCAAGGTTATCCGCAAGGCAATAGAAAAAAAACCCTTTCCCCGTTATTTTTTGGATTTTACATGGCCCTGGTATATGCCGTCAATTGATGAGTACAGGGATTTAGTCAATAAAAGCGATCTGAAAGACAGTAAAGTCTGGGGAGAAAATGCGGATCGCTATTTCCCGGATAC
>JAFCZV010000010.1 GCA_019314155.1 Deltaproteobacteria bacterium | reverse complement strand
CTGCATTCCTGCAATGCCGGCACCGATAACCATAACCGATCCGCTTTTTTCAGTCATTTCTCCTCCCTCTAAGTGTCATTGCCACCAGCCGTTTATCATTTGGCCGATACCGAAAGTCCGCCAATGATTTGCGAACACCATGACTATAGTACTGCAAAAACCGGTTTACTGTCTTCCATCCCTGTAAACCCAACCTTATTTGTCTTTTCCAGATCTGCAAGAAGGTAGGATATTCGTTCAAGGTCGAGTCCGATTTTTTCATTTATATCTCTAACGGAAGTACTTCCATCTTTAATTGCTTGATAAATCAGGGTTATTTCTGTTGCAGCCAGTTCAGAGCTTAAGGCTTTCGGATCAAATTTCCCCTGGGATTTGACCGATTCTGTAACCGTGGTGACGACCTCCACAAACCGTTGTGCCTCAGCAGATGACACCCACGCCAAGTGAAGCCGATCTTTCCCGATACCGGCGATTTCAAAAAGTTTTTGAGTTAAACGGATCTTTTTTTCGGCCTGTACATTACCTTCCAGGTAATGGCAATCACCGAAATGTCACCCGGCCACCAGCACGCCGTCGCACCCATCCTTAAATGCTTCCAGCACGAACAGCGGATCGACTCTGCCCGAACACATGACGCGCACCGTTCTGATATTGGGTGGATACTGCAAGCGTGAAACCCCGGCCAGATCAGCCCCGGCGTAAGCACACCAGTTGCACAAAAAAGCAACAATTTTAGGCTCAAAATTCCCCATTATATCACCCTTTCGATTGAATATTGAATATTGAAGAATAAAGAATATTAAATAATCAACAGTCAATGACTATACCGCTGCACAAATCGAAGCGACAATTTGTGCATCCCGGAAATGGAGCATATCGATGGCTATCTGTGGGCACGACGATGCACAAAGCCCACACCCCTTGCAGGAAGCCGATATATTCTTTGCTCGATACCCTTTTCCTTCGATCTCTTCCAACTCAATTGCAGCAAAAGCACAGACTTCTTCACAAAGGCCGCATCCGATACATTTTTCAGCATCGATCTGGGATACCAGCGGCGAAATCTGTACGGAATCTTTTGCAAGTATTGTCGTCGCCCGGCTTGAGGCCGCCATGGCCTGGGCAATGCTCTCGTCAATAGCCTTTGGATAGTGGGCCAGTCCGCACAGGAAAATCCCATCGGTTGCAAAATCCACCGGTCTTAACTTGGCATGGGCCTCCATAAAAAAGTTTTCAGCATTGAGCGGAATTTTATAAAACTCCGAGATTTTATCGTTTTCGGCAGGTTCAATGGCGGTTGCCAAGTTTACAAGGTCTGCCTTTATTTGCAAATTCTTTTGCAAAATCGGATCAAAAACATCCACCGCAAGACCATCATCTAATTCCGCAACTTTCGGCTTATTATCCAGAGAATACCGGATAAAGATAACCCCCATCTCCCTGGCTTTTTTGTAAAGCATCTCTTTTTCGCCGTAAGTTCGTATATCCCGATACAGAATGAAAACGTCCTTGTCGGGGGTCTCTTCTTTTATAGAAATCGCCTGGGATATGGAGGAGGTACAACAGATCCTTGAACAATACGGCCGATTGTCATCCCTTGACCCAACGCACTGGATAAATACGATGCTTTCAGCATCCTTTAATTTTTCCGGATCGTGTTCCAGATCATGCCAGCGGGTCACCCTTGAATTCTTACCATATAGGTACTCATCCGTATCCGTAGCCTTACCGCCTGTTGCAACGATGGCCACCCCGTGTTCAACGGTTTTTGTACCATTCCCATTGGCCACCTGGGTTTCAAAATTGCCGACAAATCCGGAAGCACCGACGACCTCGGCATCACACAATACTTGGATGTCAGGATGTTTCTCGACTTTATCCACAAGCCCTGCAAGGAATTCTTGGACATCACTCCCTTTCCAGGTCTTGGTTATATCCCTTGCCGCCCCGCCGAGAAGAGACGATTTTTCCACAATGGTTGCAGGGAAGCCCTGATCGGCCAGACTCAGCGCAGCGGTCATTCCGGCGAGTCCGCCGCCGATAACCAGTGCCGATTTTTTAACATCCACCGAAACAGCAGGAATGGGCTCCAGTAAAGATGCCCTGGCAACAGCCATCCGTACAAGATCCTTGGATTTTTCAGTGGCGCTTTCTTTGTCGTCTGAATGAACCCATGTGCACTGGTTTCTTATGTTGGCCATGTCAAAAAGATATGCATTTAGGCTTGCGTTACGCAAAGTTTCCTGGAACAGCGGCTCATGGGTTCTGGGAGTACATGCCGCAACAACAATACGGTTTAAATTTTGTTCTTTGACGACCTCGACCATCTTGTCCTGAGTATCCTGGCTGCAGGTAAAGAGGTTCTCTTCGACATATTCGACATTGGGCAATCCCTTAGCATATTCGGCAATGGCAGGAACATCGGCAATGCCGCCGATATTGACGCCGCAATTACATACAAACACACCGATTCTGGGTTCTTGGCCGGTGACATCATTTTCATCGGGAAATTCCTTCTCTTTGACCAGAGATCCCCGGGCAGATGCCAGATTGACTCCGGAATTACAGGCTGCAGCGCTGGCTTCCATCACAGACTCGGGGATATCTTTGGGACCTTGAAACGCACCACAGACGAATATGCCGTCTCTTGATGTTGCAAAAGGTTGAAAATTCGTGGTTTCGCAGAAATTCCCTTCGGTGAGCTCGATGCCGAACTTGTTGGCAAGATCGACCATTTCCTGAGATGTCTCCATACCTACGGACAGGACGATCATATCGAATATTTCAGTTTTAATTTCTCCGCTCTCGGTTACATATCGGACCTCAAGGTCATCGGTTCCGGGAACCGGATCTATGGTATGGACCCGGCTCCTGATGAAGCGAACCCCATGTTTGTCCTTTGCATCGTTATAATATTTTTCAAAATCTTTGCCGGGGGTCCGCATATCCATGAAAAAGATGGCGCAATCCATATCGTAATCTGCATGCTCTTTGGCGATGACAGCCTCTTTAACGGCATACATGCAGCAAACCGATGAGCAATACGGATGATCACAGCGGTTAAGATCCCTGGAGCCGATGCATTGGAACCATGCAATCTTCTTGGGCTCCTTCTTGTCCGATATCCGGGTAAGATGCCCCATGAAAGGACCTGTTGCTGAAAGAATTCGTTCAAATTCCGTAGAAGTTACGACATTGGGATGTTTTGCATAATTGTAATTGTCAAATTTTGAAGGATCAAAAGGCTGAAAACCCGGTGCCAGAATAACGGAACCAACATCGATCGTTGTTGTTTCTTCGCGCTGGGCATGGGTCTCAAGGGTGACGGCGTCGGCATCACAGGCACTGACACACTGGTAGCACTCACAACAACTCCCGCAGTCCAAGCACCGGTCCGCCTCTTCGTGTGCCGTTTTTTCATCCACGAGAAGGTTCACTTCTTCAAATCCTGAAAGTCTTTTTTCCACCGGCAACGTCGGAACTTTTAACCGTTCTCTTTTCGGTTCGTCTTTTGAAGGCGCTACCCAGTTTGTTCCCATGGGCGGTTCGTCCTTCCACTCTGTAGGGAGTTCCTCGCCCTGCAAATATTGGGCGATATACTTGGCTGCTCTCTGGCCGGCCTCCACCGCCTCGATAACGGTTGCAGGACCGGAGATCACATCTCCACCGGCAAAAATTTCCGGTATATTCGTTTGAAGGGTTTCAGGATTGACCTCCAGAAGGTTCCACTTGGATACTTGTAGATCCTGGGCTTTGACGAGATCGCCAAAATCAGGCTCCTGCCCGATAGCAGGGATAATATGGTCGGCCTCAATAAAAAATTCCGAACCTTCAACGGGAATCGGCCGCCGCCTGCCTGTTGTGTCTTTTTCCGTCAACCGGGTTCGGATGCATTCGATGCCGGCAACTTTGTCGTTTTCACTGGAAATATTCAGGGGGGCCACCAGGAAATGGATATTCACGCCCTCTTTTTCAGCTTCTTCGACTTCCTCGGGTTCTGCGAGCATTTCAGCCCGGGATCTGCGGTAGATGATATGCGCCTCACTTGCACCGAATCGAAGCGCCACCCGAGCGGCATCCAGGGCGGAATGTCCGCCGCCGATCACAACGACCTTTCCTTCGACCTTCTTTAAATTCCCCAGATGAACTTCTTGTAAAAAGGTGATGACATCCGAAACCCCTTGGGACGTTTCCTCCCCGGGGATCCTGAGTTTCAGACCTTTCCACGCACCGATGGCCAAAAAGATTGCATCAGCACCATGTTCCCGCAGTTCTTCAAGGGTCAGGTCCTTACCGATAGCGGTATCGGTATGGATCTTTACCCCGTATCGTTTGAGGTTCTCAATCTCTGCATCCAGAACAGACCGTGGCAGACGGTGTTCGGGAATGCCGTATCGCATCATTCCGCCTGCTTCCGGCATGGATTCGTATACATCCACCTGATACCCGTCGATTCCCAGAAAATATGCCGCAGTAAGCCCGGCAGGACCTGAGCCGATAATGGCCACTTTTTCATTTCTGGGCGTAATTTCCGGTACCGGAAGTTCACTCAGATCCACATGATCCGCTGCAACTCTTTTGAGTTCCCGAATGGAAATCGCTTCGTCCAATTCAAGCCTGCGACAGCTTTTTTCACAACGATGGGGACAGATACGGCCGAGTATGCCGGGAAAAGGCGCATCCTCCATGACGATCTGAACGGCCTCCCGGTACTTCCCCATTTTGACCATGGCCACATACCCTTGGACATTTAGATTTGCCGGGCAGGCCATCCTGCATGGGGCCGTGTCGAGTTTCTCTATGGCAAAGCTGCCGGGAATTGCCTGGGCGTAGAGTTTGTAAGTGGCTTTACGGTTCGCAAGGCCCATATCATATTCGCTGGGCATCGTTACAGGACAGACTTCCGTACAATCACCACAGGCAGTACATTTGTCCGAATCGATATAGCGGGGGGTTTTATGGAGGGTTATTTGAAAATTCCCATTCTCTCCGTCAATACTCTCAACATTTGAACAGGTATGAAGTTGGATGTTGGTATGCCGGCCGACCTCGACCAGTTTGGGAGAAATAATTCACATGGAGCAGTCATTGGTTGGAAAAGTCTTGTCCAGCTGGGCCATTACACCGCCAATGGCCGATGACTTTTCAACCAGATGAACGAAAAAGCCGGAATCGGCCAGATCCAACGCGGACTGCATGCCGGCGATACCGGCGCCTACAACTAGTATCGCTCCATTTACATTTTTAGGCATCGTTTTTATTCTCCTATTTTTGCAATAGATTTATCAGTGATATTAACTATCACTCTGCATAAGAAATGATAAAAATATCTTTGATTTTACAGAGTTATACAAAACATTCGGGACTGCTACGGAATGTTCGACCTAACCCATTACATTCTTTATTTTAGATCTTAGGAAAATTGAAAAAGCCAAAGGATTTATTTATATAGGTGGTGTTCTCTTGTCAATAAAAATCCGCAATAATTTAGTTTAAGGATAGACCAAAGGACGGATTCTACAAAATAAAAAAACCTCCGGCTCTGTTATCAGGCGGGAGGTTTTTTTAATCGTTACAGTTCAATATTTTCGGCAAACTCGACAATCGCTCAAATCAGGTTTAACCATCAGGTCCTCAAAAAAGTTTTTACAAATTTGGCCCAGTTGTCACCTTCAAGTTCTTGGGAAATGTCTTCGACTGAAACACCGCCGTCTGCAGCCACCCTTAGATCCTCATTGGCCATGTCAAAGAGTTTTTCCTTTTCCTCGTTAATGAAATTATGGGCTTCTTGTCCAAAGTAGAGTCCTTTTAAGTTTTTGCGAAGCTTGGTCGGCTCAATGGTAAATAACCAACCCTTTTCATAGGGAGATTCGTTGGCCAAATCCGGATGATCTCGAAGGGCATCGTTCACATTGGCCACAGTACCGTCCATGGGAGAGAGAACCTTGGCAATTTCTCCGTTGCGTCTGACTTGAAATCCCACTTCACCCTGTTTAACTTCCTGGCCGATATTCGGCAATTCAACCCTTGCGAGTTTACCGATAAGTTTTTGGGCAAAATCATCCAGCCCGACGCGAACACGTCCGCCATATTCCGGTCTGGCCCATGTGTGGCCGTCGTGATAATAAAAATCTTCCGCCAGTTCAAAACCGCTTTCCCGGCTTCGGGCATGCACCGGAAGCGCCTCTGCCTGAAGGCGTTCCTGCATCATCTGGTCAAAAGAACAGGTGCCGCATTCATAAGCACTGGGGCATATTTTACGACCCACTTCCCCGGTTATCATATAACGGCATTTGCGCCGATTTGCAGGAAGCTGCATCATCTTGTCCACCCAAGTTTCGGTGAACTTATCGGGTATCGGTGCAACCGGTTGTATGGCGACTTTCTCCTTATACCGGGCAACCCGATCATGCATACCGTGGTCGTATACACAGGTCGAACAATCAAAGTTGTGATCGCACAGTTTATAGGAAACCACCCCGGCCTCCATCCACACACATTTTTTCTTGCCTGGTGGAACAATTTTCATTGATTCCCTCTTTTTCGCGGCACCCATTTTATCTCCTCCTTGTCAATGGTCGGTTTATAATAATGAATCTATTTTGTTTTTCCGATTTTACGGTTATTAAAAGCAAAGGATGTGCCAATGTCCAAGAAGACACTGAACACCCAATGTAACCGATTGTTTTTTTATAGAATATTTTTTTTCGACAACTTGGGATTAACGACAAGCCCACAGAACAATTTGCCGAAATATTCGGCAAAAAATGCTTGCAACTCGATAAAATCAGACGCAACCTACTATTTATTCAATAAATTTGCGAATTGCCGAAAAAAAAGACAGTCTGTAAAATATTTCGGCACTCACTGAGAGGATTTCAGAAGGGATTTTTTAAGATACCATTGAAAAAGTTCAAAACAGGTGGGGCAAAAATCGGGTTGTTTGACATCCGTATCCTCGATCCGGACCGAGGAATACATCACACAACGCCGATCCCGGCAATGGGTAATACCGAATGTGTGACCCAGTTCGTGCAAGACCGTCTTTTCCACCCGTGCCAACAGAAGATCCGGATTGGATGGCTGGTCATAAAACCGGGGATACAGCCGGTGTAAGGATATAATTGAACATTTGCCTTCAATCTGTGCCAGCCCAAAGACAAACTTAAGGATTGGCACATACAGATCCATGGGCGTAACGCCGATAAGCCTAAGGGTACCGCGGAGGTTTCTTTGAAGGAGACGCTTTAATATCAGCTTTGAATTATACTGGCACCGGGTATCGTTATAGGCAAACTGAGGATTTTCCATTCTCTTGGAAATTCTACAGGTTAGCCCACATCGGATCGAAATGCATTTCGCGATGTGCTCGAGAATCTCTTCGTCCACCGAGCCTACAGGGCAGATGGTGACGCAGCTTGACAAAGCGAATTATGATTCCTTTTTAATCTTATATTTTGCAATTTTATTATAGAGCGTCTGCCGGTCTATCTCCAGAAAACGGGCTGTTTTGCTGATGTTCCAATCCGTCTCTTCCAGAATTCTCTTTATATGCATTTTTTCCATCAATTTTAACGAATTGGGCATTTTTTCAGGCCCCAAATGCTTGCGTGAGAAAGGGAGATCCTCTGGAACGATTTCTTTGCTCCGACCGATAACCAGCGCCCTTTCGATGACATTTTCCAGTTCTCTCACATTTCCGGGCCAGTCGTAATCCATTAGCAAGTTCATGGCCGAAGGTGCGATTTTTACCAGATCTTTATTCATTTCCAGACAACATTTACGGATAAATGCCTTCACCAGCAGCGGGATATCATCCTTTCTGTTTCTCAGCGGCGGTACCGGGATAGAGATGACATTCAAACGGTAAAAAAGATCTTCACGAAATCTGTTTTCAGAAATCGCCTTTTTCAAATCTTGATTGGTGGCGGCTAAAATACGTACGTCTACTTTAATTTCTTCCTGCCCGCCCAGACGTCTGAATTCTTTTCGCTGCAAAACCCTTAATAGATCAACCTGGGTTTTTAAACTTATATCACCTATCTCATCCAGAAAAAGCGTTCCCTTATCGGCCATTTCAAAGCGCCCCTTTTTGGTATGCTCTGCACCTGTGAAAGCGCCCTTTTCATAGCCGAACAGTTCGCTCTCCAACAAAGAGTCGGGAAGAGCACCGCAACTTACGGCGATAAACGGCATATAACAGCGCCGGCTGTTTCCGTGAATCGCCTGTGCGATCAGTTCTTTACCGGTACCACTTTCACCGGTTATCAGCACGGTAGAGTCGGTGGGTGCCACCTGGGAAATCAAATCGTAAATTTCTTGCATGACATCGCTTTTTCCTATGATTTCATCGTATTCTGATCTTTCCTCCAGTTTCTGACGCAGCAAAATATTCTCCAGAACCAGTTCCCGATGGGTGACAATTTTTTTGATTTGCACTTCGATCTCGTCCGGAGCAAACGGTTTGACCAGATAATCGAAAGCGCCTTCCTTCATGGCCTGGACCGCGGTATCCACCGTGGCATAGGCGGTCATCATTAGTATCTCGGCATCCGTATCCACGTCTTTTCCTTTAAGCTGTCTCAAGGTTTCGAGCCCGTCCATGCCCGGCATTTTCAGATCCAGCAAAATTACATCCCAATTTTTTTCCATGGCAATGGCAATGGCGTCTTTGCCGCTTTCGGCCAGGCCGACCTCATAGCCATCTTCTTTGAGCCAGTCATGTAAAGCTTCTCGCATCGCAGCTTCATCATCAACCACAAGGATACGGGCCATTTTGGTCATTGTGAATTCCTTCCTTATGTATTCCTTATGTATTCATAAAAACTTAGGTCAGGTTTTTTTAGGGTAAAATACCGCGCAGTATTTCGCTTTACACTCGGGCCACCGGCAGACTGACCGTGAATGTGCTCCCCTTCCCAGGCTTGCTTTCCACGCCTATGGTGCCGTTGTGCCGTGTAATGATACCGTAAACCACCGACAAACCGAGGCCCACACCTTTTCCTTCTGCTTTGGTTGTAAAAAAAGGATCAAAAATTTTTTCCTTGTCTTCCTCGGTAATGCCGCAGCCCGTATCGGAAACCTTGACGTCCAGAAATCTCTCACTCCCGGCTTTTCTTTGGGTCGTTATCGTCAAGGTGCCGCCGTCGAGCATGGCGTCTGAAGCATTGTAGATAAGGTTTAAAAGGGCCTGTTGAATCTGCTGGAAATCGCATTGAACTTTGGGCAGATCCGGTGAAATGTTTTTTCTCAACTGAATGCCTTTAATCTCCAAATCATGGGCAATAAGATCGAGGGTCTTATCGATAATATCAATAATGCTCCGGTTCTTAATGGTGATTTTAGACTGCCGGGAAAAGGCCAGAAGATTTTTTACGATTTCCCCACACCGGGCCGTTTCCGACTCCATGGTGGCCAAATATCGGGAAATGTCCTCAAGTCTTTCAGGGGAGAATTTATTCCGGTTTTTTAGCTTTATCATCAACCGGATGTAGGTCAGAACTGCGGCCAGAGGATTGTTGATCTCATGGGCAATGGTGGCGGCCAATTTGCCCAAAGAGGCCAGTTTTTCTGACTGAACAATCTGTTCCTGGGCATCCTTGAGATCCTCAAAAGCTCTTTTTATATTTTCATACAAATTTGCATTGTCCACCGCAACGCCGATCTGGCTTCCGATAGCAGTCAAGAACTCAATATAACCGGCTGCGAACTCAATGGGATAATGGCTGCTCACACACATTACGCCCGTCAACTCCCCTTTGGTGGACAAGGGAATGTAAGCACTGGAGTGCAGGCCCTCTTCGATAATGGAATCCACATAAGTGTCTTGGGCTCGCAAGAAATTATCCACCAGCCTGGTTTCGCCGTCGAGTATGGTCTGACCCAGAAGCCCGTCCCCGGGCTTACGATATTGCATAAAGGATTTGGCGATCAATTTATCAGAAAGTCCTTTGTGGGCCACCAGTTTGAGAATCTTTTTTTTATCGTCCAGCAGATAAATCCTGACACTGTCTGATTCCAGCACTTCAAGAGTTTTATCTATGGTGCTGCTGAGGATCTCATCGAGATTCAAACTGCTGCTGACGGTCTTGGAAATGGAATTTAAAATGTCCAGCCGGATATTCCGCTTCTCGATCTGCTGTTGTGCGATTTTTCTTTTGGTAATGTCTCTTATAATCAGCACGTAGCCGGTGATCTGACCGGTTACATCCACTGTTACATTGGATGTAATCAATGCATCGAATCCTGAATTATTTTCATCCAAAAGACGGGTTTCATACTCCACAACGAACCCCTCCTGGGAAACTCTTTTCTGGAGATCGATAAAATCCTCCTTTTCCACAAAGAGCTTGGCTGTGGATTCCAACGCCAAAACTTCTTCTTGGGTCTGGTACCCCAGGATATGAACCCCGGCCTGGTTGACCTCCACGATCTTCCCGCTGGGGTTCGTAAGAATGATGGCATCCCGGGACCGTTCAAATATGGTACGATATTTCTCTTCGGATTTTTGCAATTTTTCCAGACGGCTGGCCAGCATATCTTCCAGATTGCCGGCCACTTTTTCGAGATTCTCCTGAAGATTTTTCCTTCCCGTGATGTCCGTAGCTCTTTCCAGAACATACACAATCTCGCCCCGTTCATCCTTGACCGGCATCGATTTAACGAGCATCTGCGCAACTCTGCCGTCTTTCATAATTACATTTTCTACATTCCAGTGTCCCGCACCATCCTTAAAGGTTTTTTCGACCAGGCACTCTTTACATTTTTTATCTCTGTTCTTCCATACGTTGTAGCATAAATCATTGGGCTGCATGCCGAATTCATTTTTAAAAAGCTCGTTGGCCATAATGATCTGATAGTTGCGGTTGATGGCGACCACATAATCGGTAGCGCTCTGGATAAGGGTTCTGTAAAATTTCTGTTCTTGTAAAAACGCTTCGGTTTTCATGGACACTCGCAATCTAATAAACCGGACATTTGGATTCGGCTTGATACCATTACAGCGCAAACCGGACATCTCTTTTAGGTCAAACTGGGCAAAACCAAACGTGTTTGCGGCCAATTATCAAAAAAACGGTAGTGTTTCTCTTAACCATGCTTATTATAATTTGCTGTGCGTTGGCAATAGACAATCTGAATATGCCCTGTCAAAAATATTCTCTTGGCATCAAAAAAATGTCATGATACTAACACCAGTATACAGCCCTGAACGCTTATTCTTAATTTAGTATTTGATAGTTCCGTGAAAAGTAAAAAGTTAAACGTGAAAAGTCTATATGTCGTGTAATATTGCCTCTTAATGTACTAAATGTAGTCGTTTTACATTTCACATTTCACTTTTTACAAATTTATCAGTATTTGATGAACCCGTAAAATTTCCTCTGCGAGCCATATTGAATGACAAAGTCCATGAATCCCAAAAAAACACCGCCATTGAAAAAAGCGCTGGTGGCCGACTGGCCGGCGCTGACACGAACATTTATCAGGCCGGAAAACGAAGCTGCAAGGTCTACGTTGATTAAGTACATGGAGCAGATCCTTTTCGGGCTCCACGATTTTCTTAAAACACATGTGGGTTTTACCGAAGCGGTGAGCCTGAAGGATTTGGCCGACAGATTTACCAACAGCCTTATCAGTCAAAATCCTGAAAAAAAACTTGCCGACGTTATTACCGATCTAATTGAAGAAATCGCCCCCCATGCCGTTAATGTGGCCTCACCCTATTTTATCGGACACATGACCTCGGCCATTCCTTTTTTTATGGTCCACCTTAAAACCATCGTCGCCGCCCTGAACCAGAATGTGGTTAAAATCGAAACGTCCAAAGTTGTATCGGTGATGGAAAAGCAGGTGTTGGCCAAAATTCACCGGCTGATTTACCGAAAAAGCGATTCTTTTTACAATGAACATATCCAAAGCACAAACACGACCCTCGGCTGCTTTACTGAAAACGGTACACTCTCCAACCTGACGGCGCTGTGGGTGGCCCGAAATACGCGACTTGCCCCTAAACCCGGTTTTGACGGTGTGGAAAAAGAAGGCCTGCAATCTGCATATGATGCATACGGAATTCAGCGATGCGTGGTTCTTGTGTCAAAACGGGGGCACTACTCACTTAACAAATCTGGAGGGCTGCTTGGCATCGGCAACCGGAATATTGTAGCCGTGGATGTGGATGAAAAGAACCGGATCGATCTTATAGCGCTTGAAAAAACCATCCATACGTTGAAGAAAAGCCAAAAAAAAACAGCTGTCTTGGCGGTGGTCGGAATTGCCGGAACCACGGAAACCGGGTCCGTAGACCCGCTGTTAAAGCTGGGCGAAATTTGCGAGGAAAATAGAATTCATTTTCATGTGGATGCCGCCTGGGGAGGGCCGACCCTGATGTCGGAAAAATACCGCCATCTGCTCGTCGGAATCGAGGGGGCCGATTCGGTGACCATCGACGGACACAAGCAGTTTTATATGCCCATGAGCTGCGGCATGGTCTATTTTAAAGATCCAATGATCATGGACAGCGTCATATATCATGCGCACTATGTCAACCGACCCACCTCGGTGGATCTCGGCATAAAATCGCCGTCAGGATCCCGGGAGGCAAACTCGCTGATTCTAGACAGCGCCCTTAAAATCATGGGGAGCCGGGGCTACGGCCTGCTCATCGACCACGGCATCGAAACCGCCCGCAAATTTGCCGATGAAATTGAAAAACGACCGGATTTTCAGCTGGTCACCCCCCCCGAACTCAACATTCTCACCTACAGACTGTGTCCTTTGGATCTTAAAAACCAACTGGTTCAAGGGGATGTGAAAACAATGGCTCAAATCAACGAAAAATTAAACACCCTCAATCGGACGGTTCAACGACTGCAGCGGGAGGCCGGCAACAGCTTCGTCTCCAGAACCACCTTAAGATCGGCAAACTGGTCCGAACAAGACATCGTGGTACTTCGGGCTGTAATCATGAACCCCATGACAACCATTGAAATTTTGCGGGAGATTCTCGACGAACAGGAAAAAATATATCAACTTTGATAGAGTTTGCCCTTTTCATTTGGAGGAAGATTCACTTTATATGAACGCAATCATTGTCAGCGATTTGCATATAGGATCTCAACATTTTTTGCATGAGGACTTCGAGTGTTTTCTCAAAAATGTTTCTGAAGATCATGAACTCATCTTAAATGGAGATATTATAGACAATCCTTATGAGAATTTAAAGCCACCGCATCAGCGGATCCTTGACCTTATTGAGCAGAAATCTTACCGTCAAAAGGTCGTTTGGGTAAGAGGTAACCATGATAATGGATATGTGCCAAAAGGGTTTGAGAAAGTTCACTTTACGCGTTTTTACAACTTAGGGAATAGATTATTAATTGCCCATGGAGACGATTTTGACGAGATCATGCCCAGAAACCAAGCTTTCATCCAAGCTTTTAAACTGATGCATGATTTGAGGGTGAAATTGGGAGCAAGACCAGTGCATGTGGCCCAATATGCCAAGAAATGGGAGATCTTTTACAAGTTTCTCCGTAAAAATGTAATGATAAATGCGGTGAATTGTGCCATGGAAAATAGATATGAAGCGGTCACCTGTGGCCATACTCACTACCCTGAGGATATATTTTCCAATGGTATTAGGTACATTAACACAGGTGCTTGGACCGAATTTCCAGTATTTTACCTTCAAGTAACCGGAGACAAATTGTATCTAAGGACCATAGACGAATCCTCTTGAAAATATACCTTTAAACGACACGCTTTATTTTTATGAGGATATATACGGCCGAGATCAAATTCTTGGAAAGGCGTTGTTTGACACCGGCAGCTGAAAATGAAAAAGCTTCTGAGGGGTTGGTTTGAAACCGGTGAGAACTTCAAACCTTTGATATCTGCAATGACGTCACACTATCAAGTGTCTGATTTTTTAGTGATAACATAATAACGTATCACCAAACGACAGTTGGCTCGATTCTTCTATCTATATTTAAAAGTCCGAAGTTTGTGATATGGTCAAAAAGCGGGAAAAGGGACAGCTGTAGTATGTACTTGTGATCACAAGAATTTGAACGGCTCTGTTTCTTGTGCTTACTCCAACTCATTTTGCTTAAACCTTCACTGTTATTTATTTTGGATTTGGAAGTAAATTTTAGGAGGAGTGGTCTCGAAATTTCAGAAGCAAGCGGCCAAGTGATGGATTGATTACTTTCCTGATCTTGCCAAACTTCGCTTAATTTTCTTATTAGTTGTCAAGCCATTCAATCTCAACAATATGTTCCACGTTTTTAAATTCAGGGTCACCCGTTACAATAATTGCATTTTCACGACGAGCATTTGACACGGCAAAACAATCGCTGAAAGAAAGCGGATATTCCGCTTTAATCCGAGCTGCGTCGAGAACGGATTCAAAATCATTGGCAACAGGAGTTATGGGGAGCCCCGGAAGGATCACATCTAAAAAATATTCCGCCTGCTGCGCCCCCCTTTTTCTGAAAAGGATATAATATGTTTCTCCAATGTTGATTTCATTCATCAAAACGAAGGCGTCCGACTTTTTGGCCTTTGCAAGAATATGTTTGACCCTTTCAAAATTTGCTTCTTTATTCAGATAAGCCAGCAGCGCAAAGCTATCCAGCAGTTTTTTTCGATTCACGATCCTTATCCTTTTGCCGCTGGTCCATTAATGCCTGGGTTAGAGAATCTTTTTCTTCAAAAATGCCGCAGAAATAATCCACCGGATCATCAGGCAGCGGCGTTAAACAGACATGATCATTTTGAATCTTGATGGATAGCTTTTTGCCGGGAACGATTTTCAATTTTTTCCGGATCTCTTTTGGAATGACGATCTGTCCACGGCTTGATGTTGTGACAATGGGCATAATGAACCTCACTTAATAAGACCTAAGCTGATCGTTTCAAATATTACAGCATAGGTAAGACATGTTATAATTTTGAAAGACAAAAATTTATTTTTCATACAAATTTGTAAATATCATACAAAATATATTTTATCAACCGATTATTACTATTATTTAAAATCAAATTTGATAGTTCCGTGAAAAGTAAAAAGTTAAACGTGAAAAGTCTATATGTTGTGTAATATTGCCTCTTAATGTACTAAATGTAGTCGTTTTACATTTCACGTTTCACTTTTTACAATTTTATCAAATTTGATCTCCGGTAAACGGCACGCAGTCCCCATGACCTGGGAAGATATACTTTAACCCTTCTAATTTCTTGATTTTATTGATCGAGGCTTCCTGATCTTTTTTGCTGGCCACAAACGTGTTGATGATGAGCTTCCCGTCGATAACCATCAACAAATCTCCGCAGATCAAAATGCCGCTGTCCGCATCGAAAAAAGAGACCGAGTCGGGTCTGTGACCGGGTGTATGGATGGTGGTAAAGCCCGGCAAAACAGACGGCTCATTTGAAAAGAATGTGGTAAAGCCCGGCAAAACAGACGGCTCATTTGAAAAGAATGTTACACGGTCTAAAGGAAACCTTTTTTTAAAGGGCGTTCCGTACAACCCGCCATTGACAAGATCGAAAAAGCCCGGAAAATAGCCGGCCTCCTTCATGCACGGTATGAGGATCTCTTGGATGTCCACAAACGACGGAAGAGGAATCCGCGCATCTCCTGCAACAAACGACCTGGCCGCCTCATGGAACCAAATTTTACAGTCTGTATGCCGGTTTTTAAGACAAATCCATCCCGAGACGTGATCCACATGAAAATGAGTGCAGACAACGCGTTTTAAAGGTGCAAAATTTTGCAAAGATGCTGCCAGATTCTCTGCATCCGACGGCATCCCGCAATCCACAAGGCAGGTGACCCCTTTCCGACGATCTTCAACAATGTAAAT